>CATLCV010000109.1 GCA_949893755.1 uncultured Lachnospiraceae bacterium
TTCCTGTTCTGCCTGCTCGGCTGCGATTCGTGCCTGTTCGGCCTGTTCGGCTGCAATCCGTTCCTGCTCTGCCTGTTCGGCTGCGATACGCTCCTGTTCCGCCTGCTCGGCTGCAATCCGCGCCTGTTCAATCGCTTCTTTATCTTCAAATTTTAGCGTAACCGTATTGCTCGTAACGTCCGAATACTTTACGCAAATGTCAAATTCACCATCTTCAGATGATGTAAATATTATTTTATCATTCTTAAAATCCAATTTACCGCCCGTTATTTCAAAAGCAGATTTTGGAATATGATAATCTTCCGGCTTTGTTTTTACAGCAATATCTACTGTGTTATTAATATCATAAATTTGATTACTGTCTGAGGATAATACGATTTCTTCAAGCGGTTTTGCCGATGTGGTGGCTCCTATACAAGCACTTAAAAACCAAAAGCCAAACAATCCGGTAAGCAAAGTTTTAACAATTCCATTCCACTTTTTATTTCTCCATGTCAAAACAATGCCAACAGGAAAAAATACAACTAAGCAAAATATAATCCAGCCTGTTTTTTGATACCAACGCTCTTTTTCCTTCTTCATAGAAGCCAGATTATTTTGTTTCTTACCAGATGTACCTTTCTTTCGCTGCTTCGATGTCTTAGCAGCACTTTTTTTCGTAGTTTTGCCATTCATCAATTTGCATCCTCTTCCATAGATTGCCTGTTTTCTCTACACGCCATAGTACATTTTAAGTATATCACAAAATCGCTTATAGACCAAATATTAACATTCTCGCTGCATTACTCCAATTTATAATTTGTCATAGGAAAATATCTCCCTACTTCATTTGACTCAACCCATTCTTTTCTATTGGTAATACATCCAATATCTCCAAAATCAATAGTTATTGTTTCCCACAAACTGTCGTAGTCTCCCAAGTCAAAGATTGCGTCTGTGATCTGCGATGTCCTGGTCATCGCCAGATCTTCCATTGTAAGAGGCAATGGGTCCGAATTACTTACATTAACATAAACACACAGATCGCCATCTTTCAAAACCACATTCTCGATTTTCTCGTCCGCACTACGGATTACTCCCTGGCTGGCAGTTCTTACCTCTTCTAAAAACTTTTCCTTAGATACATCTTTGCCACTTCCAATATTAGGGAAGATAGCAACCAGTAAAATAATTAAGATCGTCCAACACCACCATGTTTTTATAAAAGGTTTTTTAGTGGAAAGCGCACTTCTTTTTTCTTTACTCATTGTCATCCCTCCTTATTTATCTGCTCAATAATTCTTTTTTCTTTTTTTCAAATTCTGCTCTTGTTATTACCCCCAAATCATACAAACCTTTAAATTTCAAAATTTCATCCGCCGCACTGGTATGCTGAACTTTTACATTTTCAGCGGATTTCTTTTGCTGCTTGATTGAAAATAAAACATCATGGATTGACTTGTTGATACTCATTGCCTGGCTTTTTTCAACTGCTACATTAAACTGCTCTTTTATTGTATCAATTGTTACGATTCCCATGAGCATTCCTGTGCTCATTGTAATATCATTCAGATTATCAATATCAACCGTTTGAAAAGTTTGTCCAATCATTCTTTTCTGTGCAATAATAATTCTTTTATTTGTAATCGCATATGCATAGTTGCTATCATGTTTTGTTGCTGATCTATAATTATGTAACCCTATGAAACACATCAGAACATCTTCATCTGCGGCTAATGCCTGTTCAATCAGCGTAAAATGTTTGATTGCCCAATTTTTAGTCATTCCTGAGCCATAATTATTATCAATGCAAAATTGATACATCTTCTTCGCAGTTTTCATCCTCTTCATCCTTATCCAATTAAATTTCAATTCCTCTGAATCTTCCTCAGAGATCCTACTTTATACTACTTTATCCTATATATGCGTATATGTCAATATTTTATCGTATATATTTATTATTGCAAAACAAAATGAACGACCATAAAAAGAGCAGATTCCCTTATCAGAAACTCACACAGACTCACTCTTACTATTTCAAAATCTAAAAGGAGCTATCATATGAAACCACTTAAAAGCAAAGTCAGTATCACTCTTGATTCTGATATTATTGAAAAGATCAAACAGCTTGCGGAAAACGATGACCGTTCTTTCTCACAGTATATCAATCTCATCCTGAAAGAATATCTGAATCAAAAAGAAGCATAGGATTCAATCTTATGCTTCTCTATTATGCCCCCTTATTCTGTTTTTGTGGTATGCTGCCGGCATACATTTTTTTAATCAATATTGGACGTAAGGATGATAGGTCAGCAATTGCGCGAACCAGGCAATTCAAGAGTTCGGTTTCTGGCCGGATGGAGTACTAGCCCCAGATCAGCATCTCCAACAATGTACACAGCATCGCAGCGACCACAACCAGAATACCTGCCACAGCAATATAAATCACACCCTTCAGCAGTCGGTTCTCTGTATTCAAAAAAGGAACATATCTCTGACATCCCATATAATTAAACACAATCCCTGTTTCCGTTAAATATGCTATCAGCAGCACGCTCTTTTCTATGAAAGCTCTTCCGCCGGTAAGCTGCAGATCCAGCCCAACGCTTAAGTTAAGTATCATCAAATATCCAAGAACAGCAACCACCATTTTCCAGGCCTCTCCGCTTCGGAAGCCCGGCGGAAGAAACCTGCGCCACCCTGATGTTTTTTCTGCCTCCCATTCCAATTCAGCCGATTGTGCCCTCAAAATACCATGTCCCTCAACAGCGTTCCGTGCCTTCTCATCTCCTTTTTTCTCTGCCGAATAGATTTCTTCCAGGGCCGCCTTCAATTCAACCACATTCTGATACCGATCATCCGGGCTTAATGCGGTACATCTCTCTATCACATTTCCCAGGAATCCACCCAGCATTTCTTCCGAAGGAAGCTTCCTCAATATACAATAATTCAGCAGTACTCCCAGGGCATAAATATCCGACCTTCCATCCGTTTGCGCATATCCCCACTGCTCCGGCGCCGCAAACCCTCTTGTCCCCATCACAACCGTATCCCGCCTTTTCCCGTGACTCACAGTCCTGGCAATGTCAAAATCAATCAGCTTCACATCCTTCTGCGGCGTTATCACAATATTTTCCGGTTTCAGATCCCTGCATATGATCGCAGGTTCCGCCATGTGAAGCGGTTCCAGGGCGCAGCATAAGTCTGACACAATACAGCAGGCTTCCTTTGCATTCATTCTTTCCTCATACAGGATATCCTCCAGATTCCGGCCCTCAAAATACTCCTCGATCACAATCAGCTTCTCCCCGTCCTCCACACATTCATAGATTTCCGGAGTATACTTACTTCCATGGGATTTCAAAAAAGCATAAATCTTCTTCTGTTCGGCGCTCATTATCTTCTTCACGGCAATCTTCCCCGTGATAGAATTTCTTACTATCCAGACAGACGCATTCCCATTCAGTTTCCCCAATTCCTCATACTGAGACAGTACATACCCTTTCTCCAGATCCAAATTCTCTCCTCCTTAGCAACAATTCTGTTGCATTTCCCTGAAAAAAATTATATGATACTTTTATCATTTCTTCAAGAAGGGAGTTTCAAGTTGATCACGCAAAAGAAAACCCATGAACTGGAACAAATGCTTTCTGAGATTCGATCAGAATCCGTCCTGCGGGTCGTTTCCGAAGAGCTGTCCCGCTCGGAACAAAAGATATCCTTTCCGGAATACCTCCTCGCAAAAATGCAGGAAAAAGACCTTTCCCCCGGCCGACTGTGGGAACGTTCCCAGATACACCGCACCTATGGCTATCAGATTTTAAACGGTACAAAAAAACCAGGCCGCGATAAAGTCATCGCTCTTTGCCTGGCTCTTTCCCTGTCCCTTGACGATACTCAGCGTGCCCTCGCCCTTGCAGATGCTGGTGCCCTGTATGCCAGAAGAACACGGGATTCTCTCCTGATTTATGCTCTGCAGAGAAATCTGTCTGTCCTGGATACAAATCTCCTTTTGTCAAACCATTTACAGGATCCTCTTTCCTGATAATTCCCTCTATCCCCTCAGATCCATCCGCATCCTGGAAACCCGATCCCGAAACGCCATCGCCGAATACCTCTCTCTTGCCGAAATCTTCAATCCCAATTCAGCCGCCGCTCCTTTCTGCCCCGTCGAAGCCTCCGCTCCAGAATCCTCTGCCGCGGCAAATCCCATCCGTACTCTCTCCTGAACCGCCCGCACCGCCTTTTCACTGATTTCCGCCCTGTCCTGATCATGCCCGCCGGAAGCAGCGTTATCTGAGACACCATTTCCGCTGATCCGCAGATTGTCTCCCGCAGCCTGCCCCTGCTCCGCTTCCTTCTCTGCTTCCCGTTCCGCAGCCTTCTCCGCCGTCTTCTCTTCCAGCCTTGCCTCCATCTCCGCTTTTTCTTCCTGCACTGCCGCCTTCTGAGACTCCTCCAGTTCCTCCCGTGCCCTGGCCAGCGCCTCTCCCGCATGATCCAGTTCATTCCCGCCGTACATGCTTGCCCGCTCGACCAGCTCCAGATCCGGATCCCGCTTCCGCAGCTCCCTCGATACCATATTCATCGGCTTTAACGCCGCCTTTGCACTGGAATCCGCCGACATCAGCGCAAAGCTCAGTCCGCCTGTGATTAAATTAGCCATACTTCCGTCCTCCATTCATTCCAATCTCAACCTACAAAATGTCCACATTCAGATCCACTTTAAAATCATTACCGTAATATATGCGTCACTGTTCTCATACGGAATTTCCAGCCGCTCCTCCTGTCCTGCATAATCCACATACACAAGATTCCCATTTCCTCCAAAGCCCGGCAGCTTTTCATAACCGCCGAAAAGAATCGAAAATTCCCTTTCTTCAATTTCATATTCCTCCAAAATCAGATCCATAGCCGCCCTGTCGATCATCACCCTCTCGTCATCCGCCGAAACCGCCTTTCTCAAAATCCCGCTGTCCTTCAATATCCAGAATTCCCCCGCGTCATTCTCCAGCACCATATCCGTAAGCTTCACATAACGGGGCAGTGAATGATCGCGGACCGTCAAAAATATTCCCGCCAGCACTGCCAGTCCGCATGCGCAAAAAGCCCGTATCCGCCGGCTGTCATAGGGTTCATATTCACTGATCCTCCGTATCCTCTGCCGGATATCCCTGTATTCTTTTTCCCCCGCAAATGCAGCCGTTCCTTCAAATGCCTCCGTCCCCAGGACTTTCATTGATTTGATCAGCAGCCTTCCATATTCATAAGCATTCCCGCCGCTCTCCTGTATCGTCACCTGATCGCAGATATCCTCCAGGTCTTTCCGAAATGTCCTCATACACCTCCCTATGAAAAAATTCGGCCAAAGCAATACCCGCAGCACATCTCCCAGGAACAGGCACCGCAGATGCCCCAGACGGATATGCATTTTCTCATGGAGCAGGATCATCTCCAGCTCCTCTTCCCGGAATTCCTCGATCATGGCCCTGGGAACGACGATCCTTGCATGAAACAGTCCTGACGCAAACGGCACAGCCGCCATCTCACTGACCAGAATCTCCTGCCCGCAGATGTACCGTCTCTCGAAATGCCGCATCATTGTACAAAGCCTTCTTCGCTTTCCGATCATCACCCCTGCACAGACAGCGATCCCCAGCATATAGCCATATCTGACTGGCCGGCACACCATACAGAGATCGTTCCACCACATGTACAGACCCGGCATCCATGGTCTGTCATAAAACAGTTTCAGCTTTCCCAAAAACGGAACTACCGCAAATATTCCCCACACCATTCCCTTTAGAAATGTAGTTTTCATGAACATTCCCCTGCGCAGGATCAGGATCAAAGCCAGCACCGGAAAAGACAGCAGGACGCACCGCCCCAGCTGTATGGAAAAATAAGTCGTAAGATCATCCAGCAGATTCAGGAAACGCAGTAATCCGTACCACATGTTCCCGCTCATTTCTTTCCTTTCCCCTTACTCTTCTCCAAAATTTCCTCCAGCTCATGGATCTGTTCGTCTGTCAGCGCGATACTTTGGATCAGTGACGCAAGCGCGCTGCTCTGATTCCCTGAAAAATAACTGTCCGCAAATTTCCTGCTCTTGCTTCTTAGACATTCCTCCTTTGATTTCAATACCGAATAGTGGTAGACCCTGGAATCCTTCTCATCCACCCGATAATTCGCAAAAACTTGCAATAAAAAAACTGCCGGAAAACGCTGTATTTCCCCGATCTATGCCGCAATTTCTGACAAATTACAGCTATACATCGTATGGAAATATCATTTTCCAGCAGTCTTTATTCTCTATTTCTGTTCAGCCCCCCGCAGCTCCTGTGCTGCCCTGTACTGAACATCTGCAGCTATTTCTCACAGGCAGTCCCAAGATCCGGCATGCCCCGGAGCATTATTTCTCATTGATGCGGTCGATCATCTCATAGATCTCAATCCGCTTGGCATTCACTTCCGGCAGCCCCATGAAAATCGTTCCGCATATATACCGCTCTTCCTTCGTCTGTTCAATCCGGACTACCTTCAAAAATGCATGGATCGTTTCGTCGGTCCAGATCCTCAGATGTGCTTCATACACAGCCCCGATAGACAGCGGCGTATTGCAGATGAACCCGACACCTGTCTTGGATACATCCAGCACCTCAATCTCTACTTCCTCTGCCTTCACTGAATCATCATTCATATTTTTAATCAACAGCTTTGCAGACAGGCTCATGCGTCTGTCCTTTCTTTTTTCTTCCATCTTCCGTTAGCTCCTTTCAGGCAATTCTTTCTATCTCTAATTTTAGACCATTTATCGGAATTTGTAAAGAATACAGACCGAACTGTTTCATTTTTATTCACCGGATTGCCTTCACCGGGCATACTTTTCTGCACGCTCCGCAGCGGATACATTCCGGATCGTTGGGATGTTTCACCGGATCCACCTGCATTTTACATACATCCGCACAGGCTTTGCATTCCACACATTTTTCCCGGTCCACCCGATACCGGAACACCGAGACCGGATTGAATACAGAATACACCGCCCCCAGCGGGCAGATATATTTACAAAACGGCCGGTAGATCAGGATCGACAAAATGACCGTAACCAGAAGCAGCACATTTTTCCAGACATACAGCCGCCCAATGGCACTCCTCATAGACTCATTCAGCAAAACCAGCGGTATCCCGCCCTCCAGCGTCCCTGCCGGACAGATCAGCTTACAGAACCATGGCATCCCCTGTCCCAGAAAATCCACCAGGAACATCGGCAGCAATATGACAAATACAGCCAGGATCAGGTATTTCAATTTTCTCAGCACCCGGTCTCCCCGGAAGGCTCCTATCTTTTTAAAAAATGGGATCTTATGAAGCAGGTCCTGAATCAGTCCGAACGGACAGAGCCAGCCGCAGACAAATCTCCCGATCAGCGCGCCCGTAAACATCAAAAAACCGGCCACATAAAACGTCAGTTTAAAATTCCAGCTTCCGATCACAGCCTGCATGGCCCCGATCGGACAGGCCCCGAGAGCCCCGGGGCAGGAATAACAATTCAAGCCGGGAACACACAAGCTTTTCAGCTTCCCCTTATAGATCCTTCCCTGTACAAATCCCAGCAGATAACTGTTGGTAAGCAGCGCCCACAGCGCCTGTATCCCATGTCGTCTCTTATCCAATTCCAATACACTCCAGACAGATATTGATTGCTTTTTCCATCACCACGGCCATCTCCCCCCGGCAGATCCCAGCTCCCATCATCACAAGCCCCGCAGCCGCGATCAGAAGCCCGGTCCGGGAGGAACGCAGGAAATTGCCCATTGCGCTGCCCGGATTCGAAAATAAAAAGCGCATCCTAAAATCAACTCCTTTTTTCAGTATACTCCCATTCTACCAGAACACCCGGTCAATATCCAGTTTTTTTCCATACAGAAAGCCTGTCACCGGCAGCCTTTCTGCATACAAAGGTATGCAAAAAGCCTGACAGAAAACTTGACTGTCAGGCTGTAAATCCCCCTTTTGCTTCACAGGTATCATTCAACAATTACCTGCTTCCTCTCCAGCGTCCCTTCGCCAGATCCGCAACCGCTTTCTCATAATGCTTATCCAGGTCAAAGACCAGCATACACACAGCCGCAACCACACAGGTGATCACCGGAACCCAGACGCAGGTTACCATGATCGACGTAGCTGCCGCGGCGCCGGACGGATCCACGTTGAAGTTTCCTGCATCCAGGATCCATCCCATAGCAGCCGTACCGATACCGGAACCGATCTTCATGCTGAAGGATGAAGCCGCATTGCCCATTCCGATCGCCTGGACGCCGGTATGCCACTGTCCGTATGTAATAGAATCCTGAAGAAGTCCGAACACCGTTGCCGCCGCACATCCGAATCCCATACCTTTCAGTACGTTGCATGCAACCACCATCGTCACGCTGCTTCCCGCAAATCCGGTCAGTGTAAATGCGATTCCTGCCGCGATCATGCCGATCAGCGCGGTCCAGCGTTTTCCGATCTTTTTCATCATAAACGGCGTCACGCACATCATCGCCATCTGGGAGATGGACAGCGCATTGGAGATCAGCGCATAGGAATCTTCATTTTTCATGATATAGGTCGCAAAATACAGGTTGCTTCCAAAGAAACAGGACATCATAAAATACTGCGCAAACAGGAAAACAACCATGATCAGCCAGTATTTATTCATCACAAGGCTTTTCAGACATTCCATAACGGACGGTCCGTTCGCTTTCGTGTCCTCCTCAACTGTTTCTTCCTCGACCACGCGCTCCTTACAGAAGAAGAATGTCACCATTTCCAGACATACGAACACGATCATCAGACAGATATAAGCCATCGTCCAGCCCTTCTGGGAGTACTGCTCTCCGCCGCCGAAAAACGCGCACATTTTCAGGACCACCGTATTGACCGTCATCGTTCCGAAGGTAGCCAGCATCATACGGAAATTTCCCAGCAGACCACGCTCATACTGATTCGTAGTCATGAGTCCCTGCAGCGTAGAATACGGAAGGCTCACCGCAGTGTAAAATACGGTAGACACCAGGTTATAGGTCAAAAACATATACGTCAGCTGGAAGGTCCCTGTCAGCCCTGCCGGTACGGAGAACATCAATACCGTACTGATTCCCAGCGGAATACACATCCGCATGATCCAGGGCCGCGCCTTCCCCCATTTGCTGTGTGTTTTATCCACGATACGTCCCATGATCAGATCGGAGATCCCGTCAAAGATCTTGGAAACAGCCAGTACAGATGCCGCCAGCTTGGAATCCACGCCCAGCACGCTTACATAATATACCAGCAAAAACGCATTGATCGAAGAAACAACGAGGTTATTATTATAGTCTCCGAGGCCGTAGGCAAGCCTCTCCTTAATTGATAATCTGGCATTTGGATCTACTTTTTCTATTTGATTCAATTTTTTGTACCCCTTTCTGTCAAATTCTCTCACTCATTTTTTCTCATTCATTCTCAACCGGGAACCATCCGAGCTCCACACTCTTGCCCAGATCCCAGCAGTCCCATCCCATCCACTGGGGTTCCGCCACCGTATCCAGCAGCATTTTGTAATTCCAGTAAATATATCCGCTGCCCTCCTGCCATGCCGCCAATTGCGCGTTCGCCAGCTGGGCATAAAAATGTTTCTTGCTCTCCGGCGTCAAAACGCCCTCTTTTTTGCAGGAATCCATGATATACGCGTTGAACAGGCTCCATTCTCCGACAACGACCGGGACATACTGCTGTACCTCCGCAATATCCGCCGCAAAATTCTCCTGGATATATTCGATATATCCATTTAAGGTCTGCTTACAGCCCAGCGCTTCCGCCGTCATCAGATATTGATGCGTATCCAGGATCACATTTCCCTGATACTCACGTCTTGTCAGAAATTCCTTCCATGCCTTCAGCTCAAATGCGTCATGAAATACGACAAAGGCTTCCTCACGGATATTCGGATGGATACGCTCATACGCCTTTTCATAAAAGCCCTGCAAAAATTCCAGCGTATTCGGGCCGCTGCCCTCTGCCAGCTCCTGATCCACGGCACGGTAACGGTTCGGCACATCCAGAAGCTTCCACATGTTTTCCGTGATCGGCTCATTCATGGGCGTAATGCCAAACAGATTTTCCCGCTGTCCATAGCGTTTCGCCAGCCTCTCCAGAACATCCAGGACAAATGCAACCTCCTCCGGCGTCTGGCTCCATTTGCACACACCGCAGATCCCGCCGTTGTCAAAACCATTCTGGCTTAAGGGCGCCGTATGAAGGTCGATCAAAACCTGGAGTCCATACTTCTCGGCCCAGTCAAATGCCTTATCCAGTTCTTTGATGCATCCGATGAAGGGCGGTCTGTCTCCGAAAATAAAATAGGGAACCGGGATGCGCACCAGATTCATCCCTACCCGTTTGATTACAGCAAAATCACGTTCAGAAATATACTCGCTTCGGTGTACCTTGATCCTTGCCTCATAGACCTCAGGAGAAAGCTGCGTGGGAAGGTAATACTCATCTTCTGCAGTTGTTCCCTCGAAAAGAGCCGGACTCATCCATTTTTCCAGAACAAGCCAATTTCCCAGATTTACACCTTTTACATACATAAGATCATTCCTTTCCTTTTTTATTTTTTCAGTGAAATGCTGATTTCATTGATGGAACAAGTATAGCAAAACACAGTGTCGGATCATATCAAAAAATCCAACACTGTGTCACAACCTTGACCTGTCTTTTATTTTCTACGAATTTAACAATTTTTGCCCCCATTTTTTGTGCAAAACAGAGAGAGAGATTGCAGCAGCACAGGAAAAACCTCTTAATTCCTGTACAGCTTCTGGTACTGCCCGGGCGTCATCCCCGCATACTTCTTAAACACCTGCCCAAAATGGCTCTGCGTCGAGAATCCAAGGGCATATGCAATCTCCTCATACGAATCCCGGGTATACAGCAGCTTCTTTTTCGCTGCTTCAATCTTAACATGCGCAATATAATCCGTCAGCTTCATCCCTTCCTCCCTGACAAACAGACGGGAAAGATAGCTCGGGCTGACCTCCAGCTGCTCTGCCAGATCCTTGGACGTGATCCTGGAATGGAGCTGCTGATAGACCATATTCTTGCAGCGCTTGACCAGCGTATTCCTGGAATTGGTCCGTGAAAGCGTCCTGACCGATCTGCAGTAATCCATTTCCGCTTTCCTGATCAATGCCTGCACTTTCCCAATCTCCTTAAGCTCCTCCGACCGCTGGATAAATGCGTCCGACATGGAAAAGGCCACCTCCGGCATCAGACCTCCCGCAATCGCGGAACGGCAGGCCACCGCGATCACTGCGATCGCCAGATTTTTTTCATTTCTGAGAGGATCATGGGATAAAACGCCCAGCTTTCCTACGAAGGGGACATGAAAGCTCTCTTTCAGCGCCTCCATATCTCCGGTACGGATCGCCTCCTGCTCCCGCATCTCCTGGCTGTATGGGTTGTGGACCGCGCCGGTTCCCTGAAATTCCTGAAAAACCATGTGCAGCTTTTCTTCCATCGCCATTTCAAACATTTCATCACAGAAGCTGTTTAAAAACATTTCGCTGGCTCCCATCGTCTTTCCCGTAAACATCTCATAGAGCATGAGCATCATCTCGCTGAATACGTCGATCGAAACCGTGTGGACACAGTAGGGCCTGCGCGGATCCAAATGGTGCCTGCGGACCAGGTATTTCGCGTTTTCAGCCTCATTGCGATCCAGCCCGCAGGGTCCGAGTATATACGTGTTTCCTTCCCTTTTTATCATTCCATAGATGATCGACCGTTCTTCCACATAGAGGAGCGGCTCCTCTTTTCCCTGGTCCACCAGAAAAGCCAAAAATTCCCCGTCGCAGTCAAACAGATTCTCCTGCTCTCCGTTGTCGATATAGACTGCAGCCAGCTCCTTCTGTTCATTGTAAACGTAAATCGGAGCATGTACCAGATGTACAATATGATTATACAGATATTCCGCTTTCATCATAATGGGGTTTCCTCCCTTTCACGCAATGGATATTCCGCTCTTTCACGCAATGGATTTTCTCTCTTTCACGCAATGATATTTCCTCCCTCTCCCGCAGCGGAATTTACGGCTCGATCACACAGGTTGCCAGCGTTCTTCCCAGCAGGATCACCTCGGCAGCCTTACCCTGCAGCCTGAAATTCACAGGAAGCGGAGCAGCCCCTTTGTTCAAGATGATCACAACGATCTTTCCCTCCGGCGTCTGATATGCCGCCATGTCGATCATCTCTGTATACTTCGTAGCCGCGATCCGGACAGACCCGGGAACAATATTATGCGAGAAATGATAATACTGCATCTGCGTTCTCTGGGGCAGAAGGGCGCCTGTATTCGTATCATACAAAAACGGAGCGTGACAATAATTTTCCACATGGTTGGGACCGCCCTTTTCGTCAAGCAGAAGGTTCCAGTCATAAAACGCGCACATTCCATGGTTCAGATCCCCTATGATCTCATGGCACAGCTTATTCGTCACATTCTCAATGTTCTTCTCATCGAACAGCCTGTATTCCAGACAGCTCTCCGACATGATCATCTTGATCTCCGGATAATGCCGGCGCACCAGATCCATTGCTTCAAAATGATCTCCGCTGTACCAGTGGAATGCCGCCCCGGTCACCATATGCTCCGTGCTCTCATCGACCACATCCCTCACACGCTCAAAGATCCGTTCCTTATTATGATCCCAGATAAATATCTCGATATCCTCGTACCCATGCGCCTTCATAGCCGGATATAAGAAGTCCCGCAGAAATACCTTCTCCTCTTCCCCGGTAAACAGACAGGAATCCCAGGTCTGTACGGCATTGGGTTCATTCTGGATGGAAATCCTCGAAACGGCATATCCTCTGTCCAGAAATTCCCGGATATACCTGCAAAGATACTCCGCCCACATCTGCCGGTATTCCGGCTTTAATTTTCCGCCCTTTTTCCGGTCCCCATTGGTTTTCATAAAAGCCGGCGGGGACCATGGGGTCAGCATGAGTTTCAATTCATCCCCCGCAATTTTCCGGATATCCTCCAGCATCGGAATGATATACTTTTCCGTCCTTTCAAAAGAAAAGCTTTTCAGCTCTGTATCCTGCGGATCCGACATGGCTTCATACGTATCCAGACAAAAATCGCAGCTGTCCAGATGGATCCGCACCAGCCGGTAATTCATTTCATCCGGAGAAAAATAAGTCTCTACCAGCGTTTTTTTCTGTTTCTCATCCATCAGAGAATAGACATAGCCCGCCGCCTCTGTGACCGCGCCCCCGAAGCCCTCAAAAGTCTCATATCTCAATTCCGGATAAAGGTTGATCACCTGGGTTTCTACTCCCTCTGTATCTTCATGGAAGTGAACCGTCTGCCGGAACTTATTGTTGTAGCCTGATCCCATCATATCCGTCTCATATCTCAGTATCATAGTCCTGTTCTCCTTCTCTTTTTTGTTTAGACTTTTTGCTTCATATTTTTATTCTTTTCACTGCACTTTTTTATTACGTTTCTAATTATACTTCACAAATTCTCGTATATATATCACATATTTTAGAATTTTATCATTTTCTTTTGTATAATCTCATGCTATAATCTTTTTAATAAATTTTCATGAAAAGGAGCGCACCTCATGAAGAAAACATCATCTTCTCCCCTGCATCCCTTCATATCAGAGCATACTATGAAAAAATTCTCAGATCTTCTTTTTACAAACCGCGAACTGGGAATCGCTCACAACCCCTATGATCAGGAGCTTCGCGAAATGACAAGCATCGAACAGGGCGACCTGGATACTCTGTACAAAAGCCTGCATGAGGATTATCCCGGAAAAATCGGCCGCCTGGCCAAGGATGACCTGCGCAATGTCAAAAATCTGGCCATTGTCAATGTGACCCTGGCATGCCGTGCAGCAATCCGCGGCGGCGTTATGCCGGAGATCTCTTTTTCTCTCAGTGATACCTTGATCCAAAGTGTAGAAGAGTGTACGGATATCGAAACCGTATATCAATTGATGACCGCTTTAAAATACCAGTATGCCCGTATGGTCTCTGAAATTAAAAATTCCCGGAACGGAAAAACCGCCCGGGATGAAAATTATCATGTAAAAAGATGTAAAGATTATATCTTTACCCATCTGCACGGCAAGCTGACACTCACCCAGATCGCAGACGCGCTTTCCCTGAATGCCAGCTACCTCTCCGACCTCTTCCATCACTGTGAAGGAGTCTCTATTACCGAATTTATCCGAAATGAGAAGATCAACCTTGCCCAGAACCTTCTCATGTATTCCGACTATTCTTACAGCGAGATCGCCGCATACCTCGGCTTTGCCTCCCAAAGCCACCTCGGATCGCAGTTCAAGAAAACCGTCGGCATGACGCTGCGCGAATATCGCGAAATTTACGGAGTTAAGGAATGACCTTCAAGGAATTTTCCTATGTTTTTCTCTACACAAACCTATATCTTTGACACATTTATTTTATATGCCTCCATATCTTTCTTTTATGATTTCTCCTATTCGTTTTGTTTCTCTGAAATTTCTTCCCGTAGTTTTAACTACAACACCATATTTTTGATCCGTCCAAGGTAAAACAATCTCAATCAATCCATCGTCACGTATCTTTCTAATAAATTTGCGCTCTGAAGGATTAAAAGGTAAAGAATTAACCACACCAATCACATAAGGACATCTGATTAAACGCTTTGAGAACTCTGTTAAAACATCCATTCCATGATCATGTCTTAAAGAAATCCTTTTATCTTCTACTTGTAAATCAGTTTCTATTAATTCTGGCTCTTCATTTAATTGTAACTGAGAAATATGTATGTCAACATGCCCTTCCGTGCATATATTTCTAACAGCCTTTATATCATTATCTTTCATTAAATGTATAAAGGCTGTATTCCACTTTGCTTCATATATGCTTAAACCAGCAGAATTCAATATATGCGCTAATGCTAATCCTATGCATGGTCTATCATCCAAAAGCCATTCATAACTAAAATACTCATCCTGTATTTGTTCCACAGCCATCGACTCATATGGAGGTCTAAAAAAGGAAAAATAGAAATTCCTAATATTTAATGAATCTGGCATATTTTGAAGCAACTGAAATAATTTTAAATTATCCACAGAATCAATTCTACATGTTGTTATATTATATTGACGCAGTGAACGATAAACTTTGATAAGTTCTAATATAGAAACATTATCTATGCTTTCTTTGCCAGTTAACGACAACTCATTAAAAAACAGCTCCAATCTTATCTATTCCTCCTCATACATCCCACATCTGCATAGTAAACACATCTATAACAGATGCTTAACCCCAATTTAACTGCTATTGAAACCTATATTAATTCAGTCATTAGAATTCCCCATTCATCCAATAATCCCAAAGGATATTCGCTTAAATTTCCTTTACTGTCAATATAAATATTATCTACCTTCGTTTCCTGCTCTTTATTCTTTGAAAAAAAGGAAATTCCAACTTTTCTGTTATGAATTTGTTTCTTTTTTATTGCAACTCTTATCCCATTTATCACATGATCACTATGTGATTCACAAATAATCTGACATCCATGTTCTGCTGCTAATGCTATTAAATTGGCTATCATAGTCTGCCCCTTAGGATGGAGATGTGATTCAGGATTCTCAATCAGCAACAAGCTATCTCGATTAGAAATAAGCAGTTCTACGATAAGCGGTAACACATAGGGAATCCCGAAACCAACATTAACAGGTAAAAAAGAATCTGAAACCAATCGATCACCGCTATAACTAATGACCAACTTTGCTTTTTCAATAGAGGGTAATAACTCTGCCGATATTCTTATTCCCGGCGATATTTCTGCCATCCATGCTGATACCTGATCAATCAGGCGATTTGTTTTTCCACTCTGTAAGCACATTTCTTCAGGTACTCGTAATTTTTCCCCCTCAAGTGCCAGAAAAGGAACTACAAATTCTCCTGCCGTACCCAATTTTACAGCTCCATTCCTTTTCCAATTCTCAATACTGTATTGCTTTCTCGGACCTATATGTTCTGCCCCTAAATAAGAAAACTGTTCAGAAAACAAAGAAACTGCATAACTATCATCTGTTTTTGTCCCAACTCGCATTAGTTGATCACTGTCTGGATCATCCAATCTATATTTGTAACAGCAATCAAACTTTATATTATTACTAAACTGAATATAAAATCTTATATTATCAGAAACTCCACTTTGACAAAAAACATCTTTACCTGTTCCCAACTGAATCATAGTTCCATTGGTATATAAACAATCTAATCCCAATTTACTATTTTCCCAGAAGCTCTGTCTTAGAAGTAATAATGCCTGTATCACGGACGATTTTCCCATCCCGTTCATTCCAAAAAACAAATTTAAATTCTCTAATGGTAATGATAATTTCCGTATTGATTTAAAATTCTCAATTTGCATATAATTAATCATACATTAATACCTCTTGAAAAAGTTTATGTATTGCTTCATATCTTCCCTTAACATTAATAATGGCGGCTGTTCCTCTTGTAATAATATCTACAAACTTATCGTCTCTTAATAATATTACATATTTTTCAAGCAACATATCCCTTTTTCTTAATAATTTTTCGCAATCTTCTATGTTTAGTTTAGCCAAATTAACTGCTATTGAATCATATAGAGGCTTATTGATTCTCCCATATTGTTCATTTGCATTAATTTTCCTAAAAGCCTTATCGCCAAAAATATCCGATGCATACTTCATTGCTTTTAAAAAGTCAACGCGGCATTTCTCAATTGTAGATTCTGACTCAACCTGCAATCTGCTCATTACACTATTCAAATAATCTTCCAGATTACCCGAATAAGCTTTTATGCCCAGTAAATAAAAGGCTAGAAAACGATTCACAAATTCACAATCTAACATTCTCGAAGAATCTATTTTATTTCTAGTTGCTTTTACAAATTCATCAGAATGCGCCAGTTCCTTTAATAAATTAGCCGCTTGTCCTCTATAAACAGAATTTTTAATTTCTGCTGGTTCTAAAGTCAAACCTCCCGTATTGATTCTTGTAAAAATACTTGTTCTTACTTTATCTGGTGTCCCTGGCCGAATAATATAAGCTGTCAATGACTGTGCCTTTATCCTCCTCTGTATAGCAGGAGGAAGCTCTTCAAACATTTTTCCTTCATATTCTTTCAAATATTCCAAATCTGTCAGCACAAGGCGATCTGGATCTGTTTTATCAATCACCATAAATCTTTTAAGAGCATACAGCCTTTGTAACCCATCTACAACTATTAATTTATCATCTTTTGTACTATCGAAATAAAACGTCGGTAATGGGATCTTAATTATCAAAGATTCTATTAATCTGCTCTGTTGTTTAGCATTCCACAAATCAGGATGTCGTTGAAAATCGGGTTCTAACAAAATATCTTCATATTTTAATTGATCAACTATATTAGAAATTACCATAGGTTGAGAAATAATATCCACATCCTTAGGATTAAACGGTTCTACTATTTCTTCCTCATATATTTCAGAATATAACTGTTCTTCCTCTATCTCATCTCGTTTTACCTTTTTGGGGACAGACATCTGCTTCTCCTCTCACAAATTGTTATTACTAACTTTATCATTTCATCCGTTAGTATACCATACTAACATTCCTGCTTTACATAGACCAGTTTGAAAAAGTCCGCAAACACTGATGTTTACGGACTTTTTCAAACTCCCCGAGTTGGGCTCGAACCAACAACCCCTCGGTTAACAGCCGAGTGCTCTACCATTGAGCTATCGAGGAATACTCTATTTATCAGTACACCTTCAAAACTACACACGAAGAAATATTTCTATCCTATCCTTACTGCTCTCTTAAAGCAACCACCTTCTTGGTTATGCCCTCGACCTATTAGTGACGGTCAGCTACATACATTACTGCACTTC
>CATLCV010000110.1 GCA_949893755.1 uncultured Lachnospiraceae bacterium
AATCTGAGCAAGGAGGAACAGCTGGAGCTGCAGAGAAAGCGTGCCGAAAAACGGCAGCAGCAGGAAAAAGAGCTGGAGATCCGCAAGGAGATCACCAAACGAAAGAGAAAACGCCGCAGGGAAGAGAACCACTATGCGTCCAAGGAAGTCATGCAGGACCGGAAGGAAGCGCTGCAGGAGACCCTGGATTCCATCGCGGGCCTGGGCAGTTCCTCCGCGGCAGCGGCGGCGGCAGAAGGTCTGGTTTCCGCGGCAGCAGCGGGAGCCGGGAGCGGCGCTGTTCCCACAGGAACCTCCGCAGCGGCGGCAGGCGGCGGCGTAACGGCTGGAACCGTCTCCATGGATGCTGCAGCAGCAGATGTTGCAGCGGATGTTGCTGTCTAACCAATGCTGAAAAATGTACCAGAGATTTAAGACAGCCCGCCACGGTTATCCGTTGCGCGGGCTGTCTTTTTCCCTGAAGAGAAGTTATCAAAAATGGATTATCTGGTCACAATATCAACCGGCACATTAAAGATCTTCGCCACCTTCAGGATCGTATCGATATGCCTTCCTGTTGCTGCCGCGAAGTGGTGTGTCGGGCCGCATTCGCTCCACTGGTTCACAAACTCTCTTGCTCCGCAGGTAAAGCGTGTCCGCATGTTCGTATCGCCAAAGGACAGGATCTTGCCTTCTTCATTGACGCCCTCTGCCACGATGAACTTAAAGTGTCCGTCCCCATCCTGGGTGATGGCAAGGTAGGTCACCGGTCCTGTGTACGGATAGAACTGGGTCAGGTAGCCGCCGCCGGTCTTTCCGTGGAATACCTTCACGATCTTCATAGTCGGCTTCTTGTCGGAGATGTCCGCATCCCCGGAGCCGCTGTGTCCGATGATGGCAATGTCGTCATTGAAGTCGATGGAGTACATTTCCGCAAGCTGGCCTGTACCGGAGATGGTCTTTAAGATGCTCATTGCCATGGCAACCTTCATATCCCCTTCTACCGCGCAGGCTGTGCCCTGCTTGATCAGCATGGAGAACGCGGGGATGAGCATGCTGTCAAGGACGCCTGCCTTGCCCTGTGCAAATCCGTCATAGTGGGAAGCAACCAGTCCAAGCTTCTCATCCTTCACCCACTGCTCAAAGGCTACCACGTATTTTGCCATTTCCCATACTTCCTCGATGCTTCCGCCGCCCTCGATGTCGAAGGTGTCCAGAATATCCTGTGCCTTTGCACGGATCGCGTCCTCATCGGTGATGTCGTCGGCGATGGCCCACATCTTTTCCCAGTCAAACTGCTTGGTATACAGGTGCATCCTTCTGTACAGGTTGGACTCGTCAATATAAAGATCCATCATACCCGGATACGGTCTTCCGATCTGTGCGATGTTGGTATCCCGGAATCTCCTTCTAACCTGGGCAGCCCGGCACCATTCCTCGATCTCCGCCTGAACGCCCGGATCTCCGCCTTCTACCACGCCGGTGATCACCGCATGGCGCTTGCCGTATCTCTCCAGATCCGCCACCATCTCGCCCACAGCGCCGCAGGCATAGCCTTCGCCCAGCCATGACGCGATATCCGTATGATCGTAGTCCAGAGCTTTTAACTTCTGCACATTGACCAGCACCACCGGAACATCCAGATCCCGGACTGCCGGAAGCATGTTGTAGGATGTCGCGTAGGTCAAAAGCTGCATGAATACCAGGTCCACATCCGCCGCGCGGAACTTATCTCCCGCTTCCTGTGACTGCTCCTTGGTTGTCACCATTCCGCCGTCAATGATCTCTACCGTGTCCGGCAGCGTCTTCTTGAATGCGGCATACTGTGCTTCAAATTCCGGCACCAGCGACGGGAACTGGGGCAGATACGCGCCCAATGCGATGGAAAATACACCTACTTTTGCTTTTGTTTCAACTAACATGTGATCTCCTCCTGTTTTTTGATTTATTCGTAATATTTGATATCAAATGATTCCCCGATACAAGTCCGCGCTGCCGGCAGATCCGCGAATACGCCGTCCTGCAGCATCTGGACCGCGATATTTCCGATGGCTGTCGCCTCTGTCGGACCGGCCGATACCTTTTTTCCGGTGTACTTTGCGGTCAGCTCATTCAGGTAGCCCGCATTGGCGCCGCCGCCCACAACGTAGATCGTATCGTATGTATTGCCTGTAATGGCCTCGATCTCCTTCACCGTCTCGCCGTAACAGTATGCCAGGCTGTTGTAAACCACCGCAGAGATCTCTCCCACCGTCTGAGGCACCTGCTGGTTCGTATTTGCACAGAAATCCTGAACCGCCTTGATCATGCTCTTGGGAGCGAAGAAGCAGTCGTCATTGCAGTCTACGATGGAAGCAATGTTTTCTTTGGAAGCACGCTCGCAGATCTCCCCGAAGGACAGGTCCTCTTCAAATTCCTTCTTGACTGACTGGATCATCCACAGCCCCATGATATTTTTCAGGAAACGAAACCGATGGTCGTAGCCACCTTCGTTTGTAAAGTTGGCCTGCATGCTCGCCATGGAGCAGTCGGCTTCCTTTCTCTCGATCCCCATCAGCGACCAGGTGCCGGAGCTGATATAGATCGCGTTGTCGTCATTTGTCGGAACCGCCAGCACCGCAGAGCCGGTATCGTGTGTAGCAGGAAGCACAACCGTACAGTCAAAGCCAACCTCGTCCTGGATCTCTTTTGTAAAGCTTCCTACTACTGTTCCGGGCATGGACACGGGCTGGAACATTTTGGAATTGTAGCCCAGCATGTCGATCAGCTCGTAATCCCAGTCGTTGGTCTTGGGATCTACCAGCTGGGTGCTTGTGGCATTGGTATATTCCATCTTCTTCACACCGGTCAGCAGGAAATCAAAATAATCCGGGATCATCAGCATGGACTCCGCCTGCTCCAGATATTCGGGGTGGGACTTTTTCACTGCCATCAGCTGGTAAATGGTATTGAAGATCTGCTTCTGGATCCCGGTCCTGGCATATAACGCGGAAAGTGAGATTGTCTCATAGACCTCTTCATCCATCCCGTTGGTACGGCTGTCGCGGTAGCCCACCGTATCTCCCAGCACCTTGTCCTCCCCATCAAGCAGGACATAATCCACTGCCCATGTGTCGATCCCCATGAAGGACGGGATCTTGCCCAGCTCTTTACACTTTTTCAGACCATTTTTGATCTCGGTAAACAGACGCTTCAAATCCCAGCACAGGGTTCCGTCCACATCGTCCATCCCGTTCGGGAAGCGGTAGATCTCTTCCAGCTTCATCCTGCCGTCTTCCATAGACGCCAGCATATGGCGTCCGCTGGATGCCCCGATGTCTACGGCCAAATAATACTTCTCCATTTTGTGCCTCCTTTATATTTTTTCAACTCTATGACTATTATAATTAGTAAAAGAGCACAAAAAAAGGTCGCTATTTACATAAAAATAGGACCTCATTTGTATTCGTAAAGTTCACTCGTCAGCCGTCATTTAGATAAGTTTGTGCTTGCACAAGGACTTATCTAAATGACGGCTGACGAAGGGAGCGCCGGTTCATGAGCAAAAATAGCCGCAAAGCGGCGGAAAAGCGTCGAAGACGCGTTTTGCGAATGGCGCAGGTGAACTGTACCTTTGGCAGCCACTTCACAGCCCCCTCCGGTACTCCTTCGGGCTGACCCCGTACCGCTCCCGGAACTTCCGATAGAAATAACTGGTATTGTCATACCCCACCGACTCGATGATATCCGCTATGGTCAGGCGGCTGCTGGTAAGCAGATAGACCGCCTGGCTCATCCGCTTAGCCTGAAGAAGCTCCTTGTAGGTCTTTCCGGTGCGTTTCTTGATCTCCCGGCTGAGCCAGTACAGATCATAATTCATCAGTTCGGCCAGCTCGGAAAGGCTGCCGTCCTTATAGTGCTCCTCGATATAGTTCAGCACATTTCCGATAAGCTCCGTATCAAAACGGGAGCTTCCAGTCTCCATCTTATCCATGTAATTCAAAAGCTGCAGCAAAAGCAATCCCATGGTGATCTGGTTGCAGCTCCGTTTGTTTCCCATATCGTAAAAGATCGTCCAGACCATATTTTCCACCAGATTCTGGATCGGAAGTACGTCCGCCACATGGAAATACAGATACGAGGTCTGTTCATTTTTACCGCACAGTGTCCCCACCAAAAATTCCTTCAGCGTATTTTCCTCCGTTCCCATCATGGAAAATGCCATATTAAAAAACTCGGGCAGGATGATGAAGTTCACCGCGATGTCCGCTTCCCCGGCGGGCAGGATCTCCTGCTCCGAATTCTGGTTCAGAAACAAAAGGTCGCCTGGCTCCAGAACGACCTCATTTCCGTCGATATAATGTGTCGTAGTCCCCTGGCACATGTAGATCACTTCTACATAATTGTGCCGGTGCCGGGGAAACTTTACAAAACGGGTGTGGGGCCTTACTTCGATCAGCTTTCCCCGTTTCAGCAGCTTCTCGCTGTCTACGACCAGCTCCTTCTTCTCCGTGTAAAGCTGCTGGTCGATGCCCTGCCGCCCGTCCAGAATACTCTGCTCTTCTTCCGTGATGACTGATAATTCCCTGATCAAATCCTGATGCATACCTTTTTGCTCCGTTGTATCACTTTCCGTGTCCGCCCTCAAACCGCTGCACGATCTCCTCCGTCAATTCCATATATTCCTTCGCGCTGCGGCTGTTTTTCCTGTAAGCCATGATCGGCACGTGGTTGTCCTGGGACCATTCCACCCCGCTGTCCACCCGGATATAGGTGTCAAATACCTTCACCCCGTCCAACTCTTTCAGCGTATCCAGGGTCTGCCGGAAATAGCTTTTCCGGGTATCTACCTTTGTGATCACCACGCCGCCCGTCTGAAGCTCCGGGGCGATCTGCCGGACCTCTCCCAAAAATTCGAACATATTTGCCAGGCCGAACATCCCCCATGGGCTGGACTCGACCGGAATGATCACCGCGTCCGAAGCGCACAGGATATTCATCACCCATCCCCCCAGGGTGGGCGGCGCGTCGATCAGGATATAATCATATTCCCCGGAGGACATGATATTTGCCAGACATTTTTTGAGGATATATTCCCTCTGCCATTTGGTAAACAGCTCATATTCGATGGAGCACATCAGCGTGGAGGAGGGGATCAGATCCAGGTTTTCAAAGGGGGAATGCACGATAAAATCCGTCAGGTCGGATTGTCTGCGGATCCCTTCGTACAGGTTCTTCTCACTGCGCGCGAAGTCCAGTACCTGGTCCTCCTCAAACAGGGACAGCGACAGGTTCAGCTGCATATCCCCGTCCACCAGGAGCACCTTTTTCCCCAGAACCGACAGGCCGTAGCCGATGTTGGAGCATGTGGTGGATTTCCCGCTCCCGCCCTTGTTATTTGCAAAACAGATGACGTTTGTACCGCTCATTTGACTCCCCTCCTTTTCTTTTCCTCTTTCCATTCCAGAGATGCCGGCGCGTCTCCGAAATGCTTCCTCACCAGACGGCAGTATTCCTCAAATGCCGGAACCTCCTGAAAGTCTTCCTGCAGCGCTTCCATGACGCCCTTGTAATACCAGCCGATGGCCTGCTTGCTGTGCATCCGGAACTTCATCCACAGACCTTCCCCCAGAACCGGATAATCCCGGTCAATGTCCCGCATGTTGGACAGCTTGTCCGCCAGGGCGATCATCTGCAGCTCTCTGGATTCTGTTTTTAAATGCCGTATCGTCGTGCTTTTGCGTTCCTCCCAGGTTTTGGATTTGTCTTCGCTCTCCCCTGCGACCAGTGCTGCCACACGTGCTCCGAAACGGCTGCGCAAAATTTCTTCCGTTACCCATTTGCAGTCCTCGATCGTATCATGCAGGACCGCGGCACAGAGCAGTTCCTCATCCGATGTCATGGTCCTGACGATCTCCGCCACCTCGATCGGGTGGACGATATATGGTTTCCTTGTTCCTTTCCGTACCTGCCCTTCATGCGCCTTCGTCGCAAACTCCACTGCCTCCTGAAACATATCCCGGACCTCCCTTATTACTCCTCTTCCTCATAGATCTCTTCCATGTAATCCTCTAAGCTGTCTTCCATTCCTTCTTTCAGTCTTGCCTTTTCCTTCTTTCGGAACAATCCGTAAATACAGGGCACCACGAACAGGGTCAGAATCGTACCATAGGTCAGGCCGCCGATCGTGACCACCGCCATGGGCTGTACCATATCCGCACCGGATCCCACTCCCAGCGCCATCGTGGACAACCCCAGGATGGTGGTCAGTGCTGTCATGACGATAGGCCGAAGCCTGGTCCTTCCGGCCTCCACAAGTGCCTCCGTCATCTCGTATCCCGCGGATACCAGCTGATTCGTGTAATCAATAAATACGATCCCGTTGTTGACAATGATCCCGGAAAGCATGACAAACCCGATCATGGCGATGACGCTCATCAGTCCTCCGGACACCAGCAGTCCCAGGAATCCCCCGGTAAATGCCAGCGGCACCGTAAACATGACGATAAACGGGGAACGCAGGGACTGGAACTGCGCCACCATGATCAGGTACATGAACACCACGGCCAGGGCCAGCATTTTCAAAAGCTCGATCATCGTCTCCCGGATGGTCTCATCTTCCCCGGTCATCTTCACCGTATAGCCCTCCGGGATCCGGTACTTGTTCAGTTCCTTCTGAATCCGGCTGCTGACCAGCCCTACGTTGTCGTCCTCCGCCACCTCGGCGCTGACATTGATGTACCGGCTCTGGGCATCCCTGGAAATGGCCTGCAGCCCTTCGCCGTCCTCAAATGCCGCCACGTCCTTAAGCGCCAGCTTTTCCGTCGTCCCGTCTTCCTTTTTCACATCCAGCACCAGGTTTTGGATATCCTCCCTTGTCAGCTCCTGGTTCTTCTGCTCCTCCACCACGATCCCGATGGTGGCGGTATCCATCTCCAGATTGGTGGATGAGGTCTGGTCCCGCAGCCTTGCCGCCAGATCCTGGTAAACCTGAGCCACCGTCAGATTGTGGGCAATGGCCTTCGCCTTGTCCACCACGATCCGGAGCTCTCTGGTTACCTCCTCCATGCCGTCGGACACGTTTTGGGTCCCTTTTACATTTGACACGATCTCCGCCACTTCCCCGGCGATCCTGCGCAGGGTATCCAGCTCATTTCCCTTGATCTGCACGGAAATGCCGGAGCTTCCCAGGGCGCTCATATCCATGTTGGACATGCTCACATTGATCTCCAGTCCCTGATCCTGCGCTGCTTTTTCCAGTTCCTTCTGCAGCTTCCGGTCGGACATGGTGCGGTCCTCGCGGACCAATGCGTAAAACTGCACCTCGTTGGTAGAGGAATAGCCCATTCCCAGTCCCCCGGAGCCTCCTGCCATTCCGCCCACGTCCTCCACATCGGCGATCTCCCCGATCTGTTCGGCAAATGCGTCCGCAGCCCGGGCCGTTTCTGCCAGCGGAGTTCCGTCCGGCATGGAAACGCTCATGCTGATCTCCGTGCTCTGCATGGAGGGCATGAACTGGGTCCCCCGGGCGAGCAGCAGCGCGCCGCTTAAGACAAACAGGGCAAGCGCGCCTGCCAGTACGGCGATCTTCCCTTTCAGCGCAATCCGGAGCAGCCTTTCATATACATTCTGGATCCCCGCATACAGGCGGGTCTCCTTCTGCTCGGTCTTCCGCAGAACTCCCGCGGACATCATGGGCACCAGGCTCAGCGCCACCACAAGACTGGCCAGCAGGGAATAGGCAATGGTCAGTCCCATATCCACGAAGAGCTGTCTCGCGATGCCTTCCGTAAATACAATGGGAAGGAATACGCACACCGTGGTCAGAGTGGAGGCCGCAATAGCGCCCGCCACTTCCTTCGCTCCCTGGATCGCTGCTTTTTTGGCCGATGCCCCTTCTTCATTGCGCATCCGGTAAATGTTTTCGATCACGACGATGGAGTTGTCCACCAGCATCCCCACACCCAGAGCCAGTCCGGACAGGGAGATGACATTCATGGTCACCCCGCTGAAATACATCAGCACGATGGCCGTCAGGATACTGATCGGGATGGAGCAGGCGATGACGAAGGTCGGCCGGATATCCCGCAGGAATACCAGCAGGATCAGGATCGCAAGCGCCGCGCCGAACACCAGGTTCTGCAGCACGGAGCCGATCACCATGTCAATATAGACGCCCTGGTTCATCAGCACTACGGAATGGATGTCCTGATTGTTCTTCTCGATCTTTTCCAGGCGGTCCAGCACCCGGTCTGTCACATCCCCGGTGGAGTATCCGGTCTGCTTCTGGATCTGGAACAGAATCCCGTTCTCCCCGTTGATCTTGGCGTAGGTTTCGTCCGAGTTGTCCTTCCTCTCCACATCCGCGATGTCGGAAAGCCGGATGGGATTGATCCCCTCCCGCTCCACCAGTACCAGCTTGCGCAGCTCTTCAATGGAAGAAAACTTATCGCCTACCCGGATCAGGTAATCGATTCCGTCCTCCTTCACATAGCCTGCGGGCATGTTGAAGTTCTGCGCCGTCAGAAGAGTCTGCACGGTCTCGGCCGTCAGCATGGCTTCCATATCCGCGGCGGCGCTAGCCGAATCCTTTGCTTTTTTGAGTTCCTCCTCCTGTGCCTTGATGGCCGATTCTCCCACCGCAAGCTGGGCGGATACGCTGCTCATCTCCAGAGCCGCTGTCAGCTGGGCCGCTCCCAGCTGGGCTCTTGCCTGGGCCAGGGACAACGTTCCCGCGTTCAGCTGCTCTTCCGCCTGATCCAGCATCGTCTGGGCCATATCCAGCTCGGCCTGCTTGTCCGAAATGATCTGGCGGTTTGCGCCGATCTGTCCCAGTCCTTCGTTGATCATCCCCATAGTGGAATCGTACTGGTCCAGCAGCGCAAGCTGGGAAGCCAGGGCCGCCTGGGCAAGCTGCAGCTGAGCCAGCTTCTCCAGATCGGTGCCGTCCGGTACGGAAATGTCAGGGATCCCGCCCGGCAGGTTGATATTGGGGATCGTGATGGTGGTGCCGTCCGGCAGGGTAATCTCCGTGCCGCCGATTCCCTGGGAGAAATCCGGGATATTTCCGCCCGGGACCGTCGCTCCGCTTCCGCCCGTCCCATTTCCGCCTGTTCCCGGATTGATCGTGCCGCTTCCACCTGCTCCCGGGTTGATCGTGCCGCTTCCGCCTGTTCCCGGGTTGATCGTACCGGTCCCGTCTGCTCCCGAGCTGCCTGTGCCGCTTCCTCCCGGTGTCACACTTCCGTCTCCTCCCGCTCCCGGATTCCCGGTGCCGTCCCCGGAGGCATCCCCATTTCCTGAGCCATCGCCGGCCGGGGGAACCTGTCCCATAGAGGCCAGCAGCTCCTGGATCTCCTTCTGCACCTGCTGGTATTCCGCCTCGATCTCACCTCTCCGGCTGTTGAAATCCTCCAGCTCCTGCTTCTGTTCATTCAGTGCCTGTTCGCTGGCATCCAGCCCCGCCACCGCGATCTGAAGGGTCGTCCTGGCAAGCTCAAGCTGGCTTTTCTTTTCCTTAATCTCCAGCCGGCCCTGCATCAGCTCCGCGTCTCCCTGGGCGATCTGCTGCTCCGCCGCGCCAAGCTGGCCTGCCGCCGCTCCCGCTCCGGCCTCCATCTGGTTCTTGCCGTCCTCGACCTGGGCTTTGGCCTCGGCCAGTGCATCCTCTGCTTCCTGGAACTTCCGGTCCAGCTGGTTCTGGACACTGGCGTCCACACTGCTGACCTTGGCCTTCTTGATGGTCACCCGGATGGTCTCCTCCACATCTCCGTACATGTTGACCGAAGCCACGCCTTCCAGACTTTCCAGCTCAGGCAGGACCTCCTCCTTGATGATCCGGGTAGTCTCCGCCGCGTCTGCTCCTTCCACACTGACTGCCGGGATCATTACGGGCAGCATGGTGGGGTTCATCTTCATGATGATAGGATTGCCCACCGTATCCGGCCAGTAGCCTTTGATCTGGTCCAGGCTTTCCCGCATCTCAATGGTCGCTGAGTCCATATTAGCGGTCTGTTCGAACTCCAATATGACCGTGGACGCATTTTCCATGGAGGAAGAGCTCACATTCTTGATGTTGCTGATGGTCGCCATGGCCTGCTCCACCGGCTTTGTGACCGTGGCCTCCACCTCCTCCGGGCTGGCTCCCGGATAGGTCGTCATGACCACCGCATAGGGCAGGTTCATGTCCGGCAGCAGGTCTACCGTCATCTTGTCAAAGGACACATAGCCCAGAATCAGGACCAGGACCACCGCAACCACTACGGTATATGGCTTCTTAACACTGAATTTTGATAGCATGAGTTTAGATCCTCCCTGACAGATAGATTTCTTTCGGTACATATGCCTTGACGGCAATCCCCTCCGGAACGTATTCTTCCTCCAAAAGCTGTCCGCTGGCGCGGATCACCTGGACTTTTCCCGCATCCTCGAAGGGATACAGCCGTTCGATATAAACCTGGTCTTTTCGTAGGATCTCCGACAGGACTCTTTTCAGTTCTTCCAGTCCCTGCCCCGTCCTGGCTGACGCGGGTATCGTGTAATCTGCCTGAAAATCCCGGAAATGCCCCGGCTCTGCAAGCAGGTCCTGTTTGTTGAACAGCGTGATCACCGGCTTTCCTTCCACTCCGAGCTGGCGCAGGGTGTCATAAACCACATACATCTGGGTGTCCATCTGAGGATTGGAGGCATCCACCACGTGGATGATGATGTCCGCGTACCTGGCCTCCTCCAGTGTACTTTTAAATGCCTCGATCAGGTGATGGGGCAGCTTCCGGATAAATCCTACCGTATCGGTCAGCAAGATCTTCTGCTTTCCTTCCAGCTCCAGGACCCGGGTGGTGGTGTCCAGCGTGGAAAACAGCATCGCATCCTCCAGGATCCCCGCGTCTGTCAGGGCATTTTCCATACTGCTCTTCCCCGCCGAGGTATAGCCTACCAATGCCGCCACCTTCATGTTGGAGCGCTTCCTCTGGGCGCGTATCAGTTCCCGGTGCTGTTCCACTTCCTTCAGCTCCCGTTTCAGACGGCTGATCCTCTCCCGGATCAGGCGCCGGTCCATCTCCAGCTTTTTCTCTCCCGGGCCTCTCGTCCCGATCCCGCCGCCCAGACGGGAAAGGGAGTTGCCCAGTCCGGTGAGCCGTGCCGACCGGTAACGGAGCTGTGCCAGCTCTACCTGGATCTTGCCTTCTCCGGAAACCGCATGCGCGGCAAAGATATCCAGGATCAGCAGTGTCCGGTCAATGACCTTGCACTCCAGCTCCTGCTGCAGGTGATTGAGCTGCACCGCGGAAAGCTCGTCGTCGCAGATGATGCCGGATGCCTCCTCCTCCCAGATCAGGTCTTTCAGCTCTTCTATTTTTCCTTTTCCAATATAGGTCTGGGGATGCATGGCCTCCCGGTTCTGGATCAGCCGTCCCGCAACCGCGGCACCTGCGGTCCTGGCAAGTGCCTCCAGTTCGTCCAGGGATTCCTCCGCAAGCTCATTGTCACCCAGCTGGATCCCCACCAGGATGAAGCGTTCTTCCTCCTGTTTCAGATCATATAATTCCATGGTTCTATTCTCCCTTGTCCAAGCGGCAAGCGCTCGGCATATTTTCCTGCATCAGGCTCCAGACAAGCAAGATGTTTCAGGTTATTTCCATACAGTTCCTTCCCTCAGAGCCGTATGATAAAAGCCGGAAGGGGCGGGTCATTTCTGCGGTTGTAATAGCTGCTGACGATGACCAGCCATTTTCCGGGATCCAGTTCCTTTAAAAACTCAAGCAGCGCGTCCCGCTCTTCATATCCGGTATCCCCGCCGCTGTAAATGCACAGGCTCATGATGCCGCCCGGCTTTAGCAGCTCCAGTCCCTGGCTGACCGCCCGGATGCTTGTCTCCGGCCGGGTCGCGATCCTGTGGTCACCACCCGGCAGATAACCGAAATTAAATACGATCGCCGACACGGGTTCTTTTACATGATCCAGCATATGCTCGTGTCCGTCCCGAATCAGAACGGCGCGTGAAAGCAGTCCTGCCGTCTCCAGCCGGTTCCTGGAACGCTCCAGTGCTTCCTCCTGAATGTCAAATGCATAGACCTTCCCGCCCGGCCCCGCCATGCGGCATAAAAACTCTGTATCATTGCCGTTTCCTGCCGTTGCATCCACGCAACAGTCATTCTCTGCGATGTAATCCTTCAGGAAACGGCGGCAGAACTCTGTGATCTGATATGATCTCTTCATATTATAATATCCTTACCGTGTACTGAGAAATTCCGCTTCCTTCTGCGCCTCCGTATCATCCGGATACTGGCTTGCATACTCCGCCATGGCCGTCTTTGCGTTTTCCCAGTCCAGCTTCTTCTCAAAACAGATGACCCGGTTGAATTTCATTTCTCGGATGACCTCGCTGTAATCCGCCTCCGTCTCCTGCTTCGTCCCCCGGGAAACGGTTCCGCTCTCCGGCAGTTCGATCCCTTTACTGAATGCGGCAAGCGCGCTGTCATAATCTTCCAGTTTCATGGAACTGACCCCTATCAGATTATAAATAATGGGTGTTTCCAGGCCGCCCTCATCCAGAGCCTTCTGAAGATTCTGACGCGTACCCTCATAATCCTCCTGGGCATAGCAGGCCATTCCGATCCCCCGGTAGGCTTCCGGCGCCCGCTCTCCCTCTTTTTGGGCATCCTCCGCCGCCTGTTCAAAGGCGGCGACTGCTTTTTCGTAATCTCCCTGCTCCAACTGCTCTGTCCCTTCCTTAATCAGGTTTTTGGAACAGGCTGTCAGGAGACAGACTGATGCAAGAGACAAAACCAGATATTTTATTTTTCCAGTGCTCATGACACAACTCCTTCTATGATATACCTTGATTGATTTAAAAACCTTATCAGACAAAATCCGCTCCGCACAGAGGTATCTATGGCAGCGCGGCCGTATGGATATCCCATGATCTCCTCATCATTCCGGAAACTTCAATATCCAGAACGAATTCAGCAGACCGATCGCCAGAACTGCCACGTCAGCGATCACCGCGTCCCCCATAGTGACGCCTCCGAAAAATGCAAGTCCCAACAGGATCACCTTGATGAAAAGGGAAAAGTACAGGTTTTCCTTCACCGCTCGGACCGTCCCCCGTGAAATCCGGATGGCATTGATGATCCGCGAGGGTTCATCCTCCATCAGGATGATATCTGCCGCCTCCAAAGCCGCATCCGATCCCAGTCCGCCCATGGCGATCCCGATATCCGCCCGGGCAAGCACCGGGGCGTCATTGATCCCGTCCCCCACAAATGCTAGCTTTTCCGATTCCATCTGATCGTTCATGATCTCTTCCAGCTGGGCAACCTTATCCTGGGGCATGAGATTCGCGTAGACGTATTCGATGCCCAGCGCCTTTGCCACATCATTTGCCACATGCTCGTTATCTCCCGTCAGCATCATCACTTCCATGCGCTGCTGACGCAGCCACCGGATCGTATCGCTGACGTCTCCTCTGACCCGGTCCGAGATCAGCACATAGCCCACATATCTCCTGCCCACGGCGGCGTGGACCGCCGTACCGCTGCCCTTCACCTTCTGCGTCTGGATTCCCAGCGCTTCCATGAACCTGACATTGCCGGTATAGACCCGCATCCCGTCGATCACAGCCTCGATCCCCAGCCCGGGGCGTTCCTGTATGTAGCCAATTCTGGACGTATCAATTCCTTTTTCGTAGGCATCCCGGAGAGACAGCGCGATGGGGTGGCTGGAATAAGCTTCCGCGTAGGCTGTGATCTCCAGAAGCTGAGCCGCAGTGATCCCCCTGGGGCAGATTTCTTTTAACCCAAATGTTCCCTCCGTCAGCGTCCCTGTCTTATCAAAAATAAATGTATCCGCCTGCGAAAGGGCTTCCAGATAGCTGCCGCTCTTGACCAGCACTCCCTGCCTGGATGCCGCACCGATGCCTCCCAGAAACGCAACGGTCACCGAGGCCAGCAGCCCGCTGGGGCAGGCAGCCGCCAGAAATATCAATCCCCGATAGAACCAGGTCTCCGGTTCCTGTCCGGAAAGCAGCACAGGCGGAAGGAGCATCACCAGGATTCCAAGTATGGTTACAATGGGACTGTAGAAACGGGTAAACCTTTCTGCCAAACTCTGGCTTTCCCCTTTATTGCTCATTGCGTCTTCCACCATACTCAGAATCTTTGCAGCCGTAGACTCCTCATAAACCCGGGTCACCCGGGCATCCAGAACACCGTCCATATTGATGCTGCCGCTGTAGATCCTGCTGCCCATGCTGACGCTTCTGGGCTGAAATTCTCCTGTCAGCGCCTTTTCGTCAATATTGCCAAGCCCCCGCATGACCACCGCATCGACCGGGATCTTCTCCCCGGGCCGGATCACAATGATCTGTCCGATCCGGAGTTCCTCCGGGCTGACCGTCTCTTCCCCCAGCCCCCGTTTCCGGTTCGCGAAGGCCGGACGGATGTCCATGAACTTCGCAATGGACCGCTTGGTATGATCCAGAGTCTGCGACTCGATCAGCTTTCCGATATGGAAGATCAGCATCACAGCGACTGCTTCCGTATATTTTTCCATGTACAGCGCGCCGGCAGTGGCAAGCAGCATGAGCAGATTTTCATCAAAAAGCTGCAAATGTCTGAGCCTTTTTGCTGTCTGCCAGCATGCGTCCGCCGCAAGTATCACGTATGCAGCCATAAACAGTAACGGCTCCATCTCTTCCGTAACTGCCAGATTCCAGTAATCGTACCGCCCTCCGATCAGAAGGCCGAGATACAGCACGAAACCGGCGGCAAGCTCGACAAGCCTGATCTTGATTTCCTTTGACATTCCTTACTCCTGTATATGCTCCATACCCTGATTGATGATCGTCCTGATATGTCCGTCCGCCAGGGAATAGAACACGGTCTTGCCTTCCCTCCGGTTCGTCACCAGCTTCATCTGCTTCAGCACACGGAGCTGATGGGAAATGGCGGACTGGGTCATGTCCAGGGTCTGCGCCAGATCGCAGACACACATCTCGCCGCGGAGCAGGATGCACAGGATACGGATCCTCGTAAAATCTCCGAATACCTTGTAAAAATCCGCCAGCGCCTGCAGCTGCTCCCCATCCGGCATGTGCTCCCGGACATCTTTTACAATATCCTCATGAACATGTACAAAGTCACAATGCTCCACTTCTATCTTATCCATAGTTGTAATCTCCTTTACAAGTTTTTATTATACGTGAAATACGCAGGCGGGTCAAGAAAAGCCGCGGCTTTTTCCGGCCGCGGCTTTCATATCTTTTTGACATTTCCTGTCGAGCTAACTGTTTTTGATAGCTATGAGCACTTAGCGGATGTTCTTTATCCGCTTACGTGCGATGCATCAAGAAACAGTTAGCGAGGTCTTGTCGAGCTTACTGTTTCTGATAGAGGATGCGGATGGAATTTAAAATGCACAGCATTGCCACGCCTGTATCTGCAAATACCGCCATCCACATATTGGCCAGCCCTGCCAGGCCCAGCACCATGACCGCTGCCTTGATGATCAGGGCGAATATCACATTCTGCTTTGCAATCCGTCCGGTTGCCTTTGCGATGGACAATGCCTGTGGAATCGCGCTCATAGCGGAGGTCATGAACACCACATCCGCCGCTTCAATTGCCGCGTCAGCGCCGCTTCCCATAGCTGCTCCCACATCGGCCCCGGCCAGTACCGGCGCGTCGTTGATGCCGTCCCCGACAAACATCACACTGCCGTGCGTGCTGCGGATGCGGGTCAGCTCCTGGAGCTTCTGTTCCGGAAGCAGCTTTGCATGGACTTCATCGATCCCTGTCTCGGCCGCAACCGCCCGGGCAGTTTCCGCCGCGTCTCCGGTCAGCATGGCGGTCACGATCCCCTGCCGCTTCATTGCCTGAACCGCAGGCTTTGCGTCTTCCTTGACCGTATCCGCGATGACCAGGCATCCGGCATACGTTCCATTGACTGCCAGAAGCACCTCGGTTCCATAGCTGCCTGCCTGACCCTCTTCCAGTGCGATGCCTTCCTCCACGAGAAGGGACCGGCTGCCGCAGAGAAGTGTGCCGGCTTCTGCGGCCGCTTCCACACCCTTTCCTGCAATTTCCTTTACGGAATCCGGACGGGGACAAATGATCCCCTGCTGTTCTGCCGCCGCCATAATACTGGCCGCAATGGGATGGGTGGAGTTCTGTTCACAGGTTCCTGCCATGGCAAGCACCTGTTCTTCCGTAAATCCATTTGCCGGAATGACTCTTTGGAGTTCAAAGTTCCCCTCTGTAACGGTTCCGGTCTTATCCATGACAACCGCCCTGACATCCTGCAGTGCCTCGATCGCAATGCCGCCCTTGAAGAGGATTCCCAGTTTCGAGCCAGCCCCGATCCCTGAGAAAAAGGCCAGCGGAACACTCAGGACCAATGCGCATGGACAGCTGATCACCAGGAAGGTCAGAGCCGTATAGATCCAGTACTGCCAGTCGCCGGTCCCCAGGGACGGCAGAATTGCCGTTGCCGCCGCCAGACCTACCACGATAGGCGTATAAATTCTGGAAAAACGGGTGATAAACCGGTCGATCTTTGGCTTGCTCGCGGCCGCATTTTCCACGGAATCCAAAATCTTCGTTACCATGGAATCTTCCAGCGCTTTTTCCACCCGGATCTTTAACAGTCCGGACGTGTTCACGCAGCCGGAGATTACACTGTCTCCCATTCCCGCGGCTACAGGAACCGGCTCCCCGGTCACAGGAGAGGTATCGATCCGGCTCTCTCCTTCCGTGATCGTACCGTCCAGCGGAATCCGGTCGCCGGGGCGTACCAGCAGAAGGTCGCCGGGCTTTGCCTGCTCTGCCGGAATCACCTGTACTTCCCCGTCATGCACCAGATTGACCACCTCGGGCCGCAGGTCTACGGCATCCATGATCTGGCTTCTGCTGCGTGCAACGGCAATGTCCTCAAACAGCTCCCCGACACGGTAGAAGAGCATAACTCCCACTGCTTCCGTATAATCCTGTATGGCAAACGCGCCGAGGGTGGCAATGCTCATCAGAAAATTTTCGTCAAACACATGTCCCTTTATGAGATTTTTTCCGGCTGTTAAAAGAACATGTCTGCCCAGAATCAGGTACGCAAGGATCAGAAGGACCGAGGATGCCGTCAGGAAATAGCGTTCTGTCGCGACTCCTGCTGCCATAAGCACCGCGCCGATGCCGAGCTCCCAGATGTCTTTTTTGTTCTCTTTTGCCTTCTCCTTCTCTGCTGCCTTCCGCTCCGACGCAGCCTGCTTGGTCTCCTGCTTTGTTACGGTCACACCGTCTTCGATGGAAGCACAGATCTCCTGGAATACAGGAAGGAGTTCCTCGCTTGTATTCGTCACGATCTGGAGCTGCTTTGTGGCGTAGATCAGGTTGGCATAATCCACCTGGGGAAGCTCCTGGATCTTCCGTTCCATTTTCGCCGCACAGTTGGCACAGCCCAGGTTCTCGATGATGTAAATCTGCTTTTTCACACCGTCAAATGCGTGGTTGACCGGGCGGCGCTCTACCGGCTCATGGTGGTGGCCTTCGTGGTCGTGGTGGCCTTCATGACCGTGATCATGGCCGCAACCGCAATGCTCTCCGTGGTCGTGATGATGCTCATGAGATTCGTGAATATGCTCCTCATGCGAATGGGCGTGGCCGCAATCGCAATGCTCTCCGTGGTCG
>CATLCV010000111.1 GCA_949893755.1 uncultured Lachnospiraceae bacterium
GAAAGCCGAGGAGGAAGCGGCGGCGAAGAAAAAAGCGGAAGAGGAAGCGGCTCAGAAGAAGGCTGAGGAGGAAGCAGCAGCGGCAGCGGCTGCGGAAGCTCAGAGACAGGCAGAGGAAGCGGCAGCGGCTGCAGCAGCCCAGAGTACTGTACAGACAGCGGCGCCGGCCGAGACCTATGTGGTTCCTACAGAGCCGGCAGTGGATACACAGCCCGTATATCAGCCGGTCTGCCCGTACGGACATCCGCTGTGTTACGACAATATGTGCGGTTATTCGGATTGTCCGAACAGCTATTGCTATGTGGGCAACACATATAACAATGCAGGGACGAACTATGACTATTCAGGCGGTAATTGCTATCAGGGCGGCAATGGCTACCAGGGCGGCTACGGCGGCGGACATCACGGCGGCGGACACCATGGGCACGGGTGCTACTGATCAGCAGTATATGGCTGCAGGAACCGCGGAGCCATAGACAGCGGACGCGCCGGCTGCAGGGTGCAGAGGGTGCTGCCGCGTCGGATCCCTCCGGGGATGCCGCGGACATCTTATTACTGCCGGCGGATGAGGGAGTTGCTATGCGAAGTGAACAGGAGGCTGCGAGGGCAATTGAACTGTATGCAGATACAGTGCGCAGGATTTGTATGCTGCATTTAAAAAGCAATTCTGACACAGAGGACATATTTCAGACCGTGTTTCTGAAGTATGTCCTTTATTCAGGTGCGTTTGAAAATGAGGAGCATGAGAAGGCATGGCTGATCCGTGTGACGCTCAATGCCTGCAAGGACTTTATGAAGAGCTTTTTCAGGAGCCATACGGTTCCTCTTGATGAGATCGAGGACCTCATTGCAGATGTTCCGGAGGACCACAGCGATGTCCTGGAAGCCGTCCTTTCCCTTCCTGCAAAATACAAGACCGTGATCTATCTTTATTTTTATGAACAGTATTCGGCGGTGGAGATCGGCAGGCTTCTTGGAAAAAATGTGAACACGGTGTATACGCTTCTTGCCCGTGCCAAGGCGATGCTAAAGGAGCAGCTTGGAGGTGAGGAATTTGAGTAACCAGATCTATGATGCATTTGATTCTGTTTCTGCGGGCCGGGAACTAAAGGAAAAGACAAAAGCATATCTGTTTCAGGCATCGGCCCGCAGACAGTCCGGCTTTGTCCGGTATGCTGCCGCGGCGGCCTGCCTGCTGTTTGTATTGCTGGGCATCGGAGGATATGGGTTTTATATGACTCCCGTCGCGGCGATCAGCATCGATGTCAATCCTTCAATGGAATGGGAGGTCAACCGCCTGGACCGGGTGGTTTCCGTGATCTGCTATAACCGGGAAGCAGAACACGTAGCGGAAACGCTGCAGTTAAAGCACAGGAAATATGATGAAGCGCTCACCGAATTGCTCACCAGCAGGGAGATGTCCGGTTATCTGGCGGAGAATGCGGAGGTCAGCATTTCCGTGGCGGCAGAGGATGAGGCGCGGAGCATCCGGATGCAGGGCCGCGCCGCGGAATGCGCAGGGGAGCACTGCGGGAATGTCAGCTGCCATGGGGGAACCGCGGCAGACAGACAGGCGGCCAGTGAGGCCGGGGTATCCCTTGGAAAATACGAAGCATTCCTGGTATTGCAGGAATTAGACCCGTCCATTACCCTGGATGAGATCAGCGGAATGTGTATGGGCGAGATCCAGGCTCTGATCCGGGCATATCAGGGAGAGGAGGAAGAAAAGGATTCGGCAGATTTCCATCATACAGGCGGGGAACACTGCCAGAGGTGCAGAGACAGGAACAGCCTGGAGAACGAGAGCACCGATGGTCAGAATGTGGAAAATCTGAACAGCCGGGATACGGGACAAACGGACAGCCAGCCGGGGGAAAACAAGGGGCGCCAGGACATAGAAAATCTGAATAGCCAGGAGAGCAAAACCACTGACAGCCAGGAAAACGAAAAGGAAAACGAAGATGAAAACGAGTACAATGGAAACGGGCATCGCCATGCTCATGGACATCATCACGGTTCATGAGACGCTGCATTAAAACAGCATTGTATAAGGAACGGCGGTTTTACAGATTGGCTTTTTATATAAAAACAGATAACAGCAGAACCAGGACCTGTTGGATCGGATCCTGGTTCTTTTTTTCACTGTTCTGTCTGTTTGAGCGGTTCTGCTCCTGCCGGTCCGAATGGATACTGTTCCATCAGGATCTGGGTGCACCATACCGTATGCTCCGCCATCAGCTTTTCCGCCTGATCCGCATCCCGTGCCGCGATGGCCTCTGCAACGCTGCGCATGGCGGTGCAGACCTGGGGAAGCGGGAGGTGGCGGAAGAGGATCCGTGTCACTGCCGTACTCATTTCCTCAAAAGAATTGTACATCAGGGGATAGATCAGATTCTGTGTGGCGAGGAAAATGGCATGATGGAACCGGGTGCTGACCTCTGCGCATTCCTCCGGGTCACGGCAGGCTTCCATCTGCTCCAGCAGGTCAAACATCCGCTTCAGATCTTCCGCCGTATGGCGTTCCGCCGCCAGCCGGGCGCATTTCTGCTCATTGATGGAACGGTATTCCATCAACGCGGTCAGCATGGACATATCAAACTGTCCGCCGCTGTGATGGAAGATGGAGGTCAGTGTTCCCAGATTCCCCTGCCGCAGAAAATCATTGACAAAGGTTCCCTTTCTTGGAACAATGCATACAAACCCGTTCTTTGCAAGCTCCTGGATCCCCGAATTGACCACCGTCCTGCTGATGTTCATCTGGGAGGCCAGGTCCCGCTCATTGGGAAGCTGCTCTCCGGCAGCAAGCTCTCCGGACAGGATCATGGACTCCATCTGGCGTACAAACAATTCTTTCATCGTCGGCATGACAATCTTCTGAAACGGCATGAATATTCCTCCTGCTGATTTTTTTGATCCTGTAAGGATCCGGCTATTAGGTATTCGCTGTACTGCGTATCGTATCTGTCCTGCATCTTTATAAAAGCAATCATATCATATTTGGTCAGACCATCTTTCTGTATATTACCACGATATTTGTATAATTTCAACAAAAGAAATAATTCTCATAAAATTTTTATGTTATATATCCATAAAATTCTGGTTGCTATTTCCTGATTTTGATGTTATAGTAATCAAAAGAGCTGTGGTCAGACCAAACACAAGAGAGAAAGGATGGGGTGATGATGAGTAACACAAAAAGAAATGCATTCTGGAGTTTTTTTGACAGGATCGGGCAGCTTCCGACCTTCCTGATCTGGACGGCTTTGATCTGCATCGTATCGATGCTGGCGTCTTATTTTCCGCTCTGGGTCAACGTGATCGTCAATGTATTGCTGCCGGTGCTGGTGCTGCTGAAATTGAAAATGGTCATGTTTGAGAAGCTGAAGTTGTCCACGCTGGTGCTGATGCGGGCGCTGATCCTGCTTCCGATCTTCGGGATCATGAGCGGGGAGCTGTTTGTCAAGATCGTACTGGTATTTCTCGTGATCAACTGCATGGAAGCGACGCTGACGGATCTGCTGAAAAACCACCAGCCCTACAATTTTGTCACCGGACTGGTACTGAGCCTTTCCGTGCTGACCCTTGCCGGAAAATGGTTCCCCGAGGCGGCAGGCCCGTTTACCGGGATCTACACGGCCAATGCAGGTCCCCGCACGGATGCTCTGTTCGTGTCCAATCAGGTGGTGGTCATCGGCACAGTCTGCTGGCTGGTCGCTTATACGATCTGGAACTGGCTGTTTGTGATCGGGGAGTTCAGCCCGTCCATCGGATATCTGCATATCGGGATCCTGTCGTCCCCGATCATCAGTATCCTGCTGACGATGAATCCCGGCTACTGGCTGGTATTCCGCGCCAACAGCCTGACCTGCGGCGGGGTGTTCCAGATCTACTGCAAGGATGATATTGAAAAGAAACTGGAAAATGAAAAGCTGGCGGCATTTATTGAAAAGGTAAAGGCTCCGCCGGTGCAGATCGTATTGATGATCCTGAATCTGGTATTGATCGCGGTTCCGGTGGGAATCTATTTTGGAATCATTTGAAAATGCGGAATCGTGCGCATGAGAATCGCTGCGCGATGGCGCACGAGCAGGCAATCAATTTGCTATGCAAATTGGTTACATATAAAAGCGGAATCGTGCGCATGAGAATCGCTGCGCGATAGCGCACGAGCAGGCAATCAATTTGCTGCGCAAATTGGTTACATATACAAGAAAGGAAAAAATATATGGCGAATTATGATGTGATCGTGATCGGCGCGGGGAACGGGGGGCTGGCGAGCGCGGCGACCCTGGCGGTGAATCACAAAAAGACAGCGGTATTTGAGAAGCACAATATTCCCGGGGGCTGCGGCACTTCATTTTGCAGGGGGCGGTTCGAATTTGAAGTGGCGCTGCACCAGCTCAACGGAATGAACACGAAGGATAAGCCTGGCCCGACCAGGCAGCTGTTCCGCAAATGGGGGATTGAGGATGCCATTGAGTGGATCCCCATCGAAACCTTATACAAGATCAACCTGCCGGGAGGCCGGGGAGTGGCGCTTCCGGCGGATAAGAAGAAGGCCTGCCATCTGCTGTGCAGGGAATTTCCGGAGGAGGCGGAGGCCATCCGGCGTTATTTCCACATGGTCTGGAAATTCAACGAGGAGATCGCGGATTTCCTGGCAAAGAGCGCCGCAAGTCCGGCAAATCCCTCGGAATTGAAGAAGTTTATCACTAAGACCGGATTTCCGAAGATCTACAAGGTACTGGCAAAGTACGGCGTCCGGAGCACCCAGGACGTGCTGGATGAATTTTTCAAAAGCAGGGAGCTGCAGCTTTGTCTGTCGGCTTACTGGTGCTTTATGGGAATGCCGCCGGAGCGGTTCCCCTTCTCCATCCTGGCCAGATGCATGTATCTGTACACGGTAGACATGCCCTATTATGTGCGGGGCGGCAGCCAGGTCATGAGCCAGGCGCTGATGGATACTATCCGCAGACATGGGAGCGACGTGTTCCTGAACTGCGGCGTGAAGCGGATCCTGATGAAAAACGGCCGGGCTGTGGGCGTGGAGGATGAAAACGGCAATCAATACCATGCCCGCAAGATCATTTCCAATGTATCTCCCACCGTGACCTATGCTGGACTTTTGAAGGATGAGGAGGTTCCGGAGGCATGCCGGCAGTATTTTAAGAGCTATACCACGGGGATTTCCGCGCTGACCTGCTTCATCGGCCTGGACTGTCCGCCGGAGGAAATCGGATTTACCGATTCCTTCAATCTGATCTATGACAGCCTGGATGCCAACAAGGACTTTAAGAATGCGTATTTTACCGATACAAAGACAGACCCGATTGTAGCTACCTGCTATACCATTGACGACCCCTGCGTCTCGCCACCGGGGACGTCCATTATCACCGCGGGCACTCTGAAATACGGCGAAGCATGGGAAAAGCTCTCGCCCGAGGAGTACCACCGGACGAAGTACGCGGCGGCGGATGAGATCGTCAGACGTCTGGAGACTCGTTTCCCGGGGCTGCGGGGACACATCGAGGAAATGGAGGTGGCCACGCCGCTGACCCATATGCGGTATCTGGGCCATCCGGGAGGGGCGATCTACGGCTATGAGCAGGATCTGAAATCCAGTGTATTCTTCTTCCCGCAGGATGAATTTATCCCCGGACTGACCTTTTCCGGCGGCTGGGTCAATACATGCGGCTTCGGCCCCAATTATGCCTACGGGGACAAGATCGCGCAGTCTATTTTAAAGGAGGGCAGATAGGATGAGTGGAAAACCAATCAAAGAGATGATCATCAGTACCATGCAGAACGGCCCGGAAACCTTGAAGGAACTGGAAATGGCGAAAAAGACGGGAAAGGATATCTCTCTGGAGCGGGGGACGGTCCAGAGGAAGGTGGACCAGTACCATCCTTCTGTCCTGCACCTGACGGTCAGCGAGATCGAACCGGTCAGCCCCATCGCGAAGCGGATCCGGCTGGTATCAGACACCGGATATCTGCCGCCCTTTGAGGCAGGGCAGTATATCAACGTATTCTGCGAGATCGACGGGGTGCGCACGTCCAGGCCCTACAGCCTGTCCTCCTCGGCAAAGCAGCGGGCCTATTATGAGATCACTGTGGCAGCGGTGGAGGGCGGATTTGTATCCGGCTATCTTCTGCGGCAGCTAAAAGTCGGGGACCGGCTGGAAGCAAACGGCCCGGCAGGGGTGTTTCGGTATCATCCGGTCTTTCACTCCAAGCGGTCCGTATTTTTGGGCGGCGGGAGCGGGATCACGCCCTTTGTCAGCATGATCCGGACTGCGCTGGAGAGCGGGGAGGACCGGGATATGACACTGCTGTACGGGAGCCGCACAGAGGAGCTGGCCATGTACCATGGGGAGCTGGCCGCATTTGCCGAAGGGCATCCGAATTTTCATTATACGCTGATCCTGTCGGATGAGGAGAAGGAAGGAATGGAGCACGGCTTCATCGACGCGGAGCGGATTCGGGCGCATGTGCCGGATATTCTGGATTGTACCTATTATATGTGCGGTCCTGCGGTGATGATGGAATTCTGCCGCAAGGCGCTGGATGAGCTGCAGATCCCGGGACGTTCGATCCGCAGGGAGGTATTCGGGACAAGACGGGACATCTGGAATGAACCGGGCTGGCCGGAAGAAATGACGGGAGAGGAACGGTTTCAGATCAAGGTGGGAGATCAGACCATCGAAGCGAAAAGCGGGGAAAGCGTGCTCACTGCCCTGGAACGCGGCGGCCTTCGGGTCAATGTATGCTGCCGTTCCGGCGAATGCAGCCTGTGCCGGGTGCAGCTCGTATCCGGGAAGGTATTTACCGCCCAGGGGGCGCTGCTGCGGTATGCGGATGAGCTGTTCGGATATATCCATTCCTGCAAGGCGTATCCCATCAGTGATCTGGAGCTGCGGTTTTGAAAATGCTGCGATAGCCCGGCACGGATTCAGACAACAGGGGATTCCGGGGGCTATGAGAGGACTTAGAATAAAGGGGGGCTTTTGATGTTCTTTTTTACAGGTTATACATTTACAAGTGTGCTGGTATTTCTCGGGCTGACCGCGGCTCTGATCGGGCTGAATGAGGTGACCCGGCGTTTTAAATGGGCAGGGATCGGGATGTATGTCATCATCCCGGTCATCGCCACCTTTTTCATCTGGCCCAAGACCGCGGGAGGAAATGTGGGCGGCACCTGGTTCGCCTGGGTCAAGACCTATTCCGCGCTGGCCGGCGTGATCGGATTCATGCTGCTGCGGTATATCCCGAAGCTGCAGAAAAATAAATTCATGCTGACCTACCCGGCATTGATTCTGGCAGTGAATATTCTGGAGGCGGTGTATGCGGATCTGGAATGCCTGCCCAAGACCGGGCAGATCGAGGCCGGGCTGCAGATGATCGGCGGCCCCTGGAATGTGATCAATGCCATTGCGGGCATCCTGAATATCATCACCATCACGGGATGGCTGGGCATTCAGATCGGCAAGACAAAATCCCAGGATATGGTGTGGGCGGATCAGCTCTGGTTCTGGATCATTGCCTATGACCTCTGGAATCTGTCCTACTGCTACAACTGCATTTCCAACCGTTCCTTCTATGCAGGATTTTTACTTCTGGTCTCCTGCACGGCGGCGGAGTTTTTGATCCGGCGGGGGGCGTGGCTGCAGCACAGGGCGCAGACATTGGCGCTGTGGGCCATGTTTTCCCTGACAGTGGATTATTCTGCGGCGGAGGAGTATTTTGCCATCACCTCCACCCAGTCCGATCTGCCCAAGCTGCTGCTAAGCGGGGCGGCGCTGGCGTTCAACATCGGGGTGCTGGTGTACGAGGTGCGGATCATCCGGCAGACGAAGCGGAATCCGCTCAAAGAAGCGATCTATACGGAGCTGGGGGCTTATAAGAAGAATCTGGAGGCGAATGGGTTGTAAGACAGAATGCCATTGCAGGACATTAATGCAGTTCCTAAGGTAATTCTTTTGGAAATACGGTCTTTAAAAGCCGTTCGGTGCTTGGAACACCGGGCGGCTTTCGTTTATCAGTCTTCATCTATATATGTTCCCAATCAATTTCGCTTTCAGGAGTGAATTGATGACATTCAGGGTCAGATTCAATCGCTTTCAGCATTTGCAAGTCATACTCATCTGGTTCCACTTCTTCAATATTATCCCAGGAAGGGGTAAAGTTTTTTAAAATTATATTCCAAAATTTTTCGGCATCACTATCGTTCATAATAGTGACAGCGCCGATGATTCTTTCCTTTACAGCTGTCATAATATTAAACCTCCTTATAGATCTGACCACGGTTTCCTATGCGCTCTATATATAATATGTTTCCATCCATGTCAAAAATAACCCTATAATCACCGACACGCAGACGGTAGCCATTCCGCCCCTGCAGTTTTTTGACATCACCTGCCGGAAGATTATGGATTGCATTCCGGATTCTATTTCTGGTAGTAGAATCTAATTTTTTTAAGAATTTTTCTGCCTGTTTAGAATAGTGTACTTCAAAAAATATCATTTAAAAACCTCCTGTAAAACACATACTAACATATGCGTGAAAAAAATCAACAAAAATCTGAAAATAATTCACGAAAATGGCATAGTGGATTTATTTCAACAAAGGATGTATTATATGCGATGATTCATAAAAATACAGGTATTAAAAAAATATTAAGAAAATTTGCTCCTATCCGTTAAAAAATTTTCTGTATGATCATCTTATAATAGGTATTGCGCTGAAGCGCAAGCAGGTCATCAATTTTCTGACGAAAATTGGTGACAGAATATAATAAATGCTGTTGATATATTGACAGGAAATCGGTTTGTTATACTGAGCGCCAGATTTCATCGGCCGTGAGTATATGTAAATTGATCGTGGATGAAGGAGGAACGGAGATGGGAGCGGCACAGGGAAATGCGTCAGGCATAGAGATACAGATGGGGGTATTTGAGTCAATTACAGATCTTTTGTTTTTGAAGCCGGTCTGTTTTTTGGGGTTTTTGATCATAGGAGTCCTGTTCGTTGTTTTGGGCAGAAAAAAACGGCTTCCTAAGATAAAAATATGGATCGCGTCACTGGGATTATATTATTATCTGTGTTTGATGCTGAATCAGATTGTGGGGATTCCGACACGGAGCGAATTTGCCAGGATGTCCGGTCTGGGGGAATCCTTTTTTCATCCGAAATTCAATCTGATCCCTTTCTATGATGTGGGGATTCTGAGCTTTGTACTGAATATTTTTCTGTTTATTCCGTTTGGATTTCTGTGTCCTGTGATCAGCGGAAGGTGTCGGAATATCCGGAATATGCTTCTGCTGGGAACTGCTTTTTCTGTCGTGATCGAATTTGGCCAAATGTTTACCTTATATCGGATTACGGACATCAATGACCTGCTTACAAACGTATTGGGGACAGCCGCAGGGTATCTGTTCTGGCGGTTCATTGCAGGAAGGAGAGAAAAACAGCCTGCGATTGCGGGAAAGGATGCTTATGCATATCTTCCGGTCATGATTGTTGTGACTGCATACCTGATCTGTTTTTTTGGCGGATGAGTGTTAAAAATAAAAAGAATAAAAAGGAATGCTGCAGAGAATTGCGGCATTCCTTTTTTGGGTGTATAATCTCAAGTTTGACACCAAAATCAATGGGGGGCCTGTAAATTCAAGGCTTCCCATGTTTTATCTGCATGTGGTATCTCGGTCTGATTTGACAAAATGAAAAATTTTTTTAATATTTTAGAATTCTGCGAATTTGTTCCCTTGTACGGTATTTGTTATTCAGTTCCAACTGAAATATTTTCCCGCATTCTTCCAATATCTCATCATAATAAACAAACTGATACAGAGTGGTATCTATCTGCGTACACCTGTATTTCCTTAAAGCTTCGATTGTTTTTCCAATCGGGTACCTGCTTCCGAGTTTTGTTTGTAGCAGGCGGATTAATACAAGTGCGGTAAAACAGGTGGTAAAGTGCCCTTCTATGTGTTCATTTGTCCAGACGAAAACTGGCCTGGACTCAAATTCTGTCTTTGATATTTTAAAGGTTTCTTCAATGCGGGCCAGCCCTCTGTATATTTCCCTCATTTCATGGTCGCTCATTTTCAATTCGCTGGTCACAATGGAATAGTATCCATCGTATTTTTCTTCTTCCGCAATCTTTTTCGTGTCCAGTATCAGTTCCCGGCCCTCTACGATTTCTCCGGTCGTTTTGTTAAAAGCTATGTTCTGCACATATGCCCCCGACCCGGCGGCTGTAATGCGATCATATTTTCTTGGATGGGCAATCAGGTCTTTTGCCCGCGCAACCATAATATCACGGTCATGCTTCTGCTTTTTGGCATATTTTTCGGAATAATAGGCCATCTGCTTCTGATCAATAGAAACCGCTTTTTTCTTCTTCTTTTTCTGCCCGGGAACGGTTACGTTTACATGGATCGTCCTGGGATGGATGCGGGATTTGTGGGTGAACTTAATCTCATTACCGTCATCCTCCTTGTGCTTTTCTGTTTTATAATCCTGTTTCAGGACCCATGCTTTAAATTCTGCATCCGCTCCTCGGACGGACTGGCCGTATACATATCCGTCCCGTGGATTATAGTCTGCTTTATTATCTCCGTTTAAAAAATAAATATTGTCCGAGGTGTTAAGCCCCCTGTCAGCCACAAAGATGACACGTCCGCTGCTGAATTCATTTTTTACGCGGTTAATGATTGGGCGCATGTGGACCTTTTCAGATTCATTTCCAGGAAACAGGTCAAAAGCAAGGGGGATTCCATTTTTATCCATAAGGAGTCCCATTTCCACAATCGGATCCGGTCTGTGATTTTTTTCGGGTCCGCGTTTTCTGTATTTGGCTTCTGTCGGATTTCCGTTTTTATCAACCGGATTGCCGTCATCATCAAAGAGATCCATATCAGATATCCCAATGTCAAAATAATAATTCGTGCAGTCAAAGTAAGATACGGACATGTCCCGCTCGCAGATCCTGGACGAATGTGAATAGATCCATTTCTGGAGCTGTTCATTGTACTGGTCAAAAACTTCCAAAGCCCTGTAAGTATCTTTCAGGGTGAAGCCCTGGATGTTTTCAAAATAAATATGTTTTTTAGAAAAAGTTTCCAGCTTGGAACCGGGAAAGAGGATCCGAGAAAATACCAGAAGCCGGAAGACTGCCTCCAGGTCATACTGAATAGAAGTCTTCTTTAGTACCTGTTTCCAGAATTTATCCAGTTCAAGCTGTTTGTAAAGTTCTTTCAAGACAACATATCCGACATTTTTCAGATTATCTTCCCCTATAGCCAAAGGAGAATCAAGATCAATGGGAACGAAAGCTTTTTTGGAACCCCTTTCTTCGTGAGTACGGTCTTCCGCAATCTTTTTGAAATGGGAAACCGGATCAGGAAAGTGTTTCTGAAGTTCGTCCAACCGACCAAGGCTTTCAATGCAGCGTTGGTTGGATTTTCCATTTTTATAATAGGATTCATAAAGATAAAGTCTGGAAATTCCTTTTTTAGTGATGATTTTCAAAAACATAAGCTGCCTCCTCTCTTCCCTTAATTATAGCATAAACTAGAATGCAACACAAGACAACACATGCAGAAAATGTAAAATATTGACAAAAAAATACCAGTAACCATAAGGGTTGCTGGATATATATAGAAAATTAAAGTGTCAAACTCCGGAAAATAAAAAGAATAAAAAGGAATGCTGCAGAGAATTGCGGCATTCCTTTTTTGGGTGTATAATGTAAATCAGCTTAGTGGAAGCTTTAGTTTTGAGAGAAAGGAAAGGCAATCTATCAATGGAAGAGATCATCAAAACAGGGGATGGTACTGCCGGCAGGGGGATTTCTATCCAGGCGGCAGGCTTTTTGGCGTTGCTGGGAACAGCAGTGCTCTTGAACCAGGCTGATCCGGGAATGGAAGGAAAGGCAGCGGACGGACAGATCACGAAAATGGAAAGTGAAGGAATTGCAGGCAATATAGTCAAGGTCTGGAATCCGGATGACAGAGTACATGTGTTGGAAGACGCGGAAGGATTGGTGCTGAAAAAGCTGCTGATGCAGGACAGCCCCGCTGCGGATTTGGTTCATACAGAGGACGGTGGTTCAGACCCGGCGTTGATCCTGCCGGATCTGTCGGATGGGGATGTGTGGGGAGCGATACATCAGGAGACAGAGGAGGCGCAGAACGGTTGGGTGGTTGTGGATTCGTCGGCGTCGGAGAAGCCGTTTATCTCAGGAAGTTTATCGGGTGAGGATATAACAGAGGATTTGTTTGCTGAAGAAATCCCTGCCGATGTCGGGACAGTGGTGAATCCGGCGGAATCGGAAGCTGCGTCTGATGCGGAGCGGTTTGTGGATCCGATACCTCCGGGAATTTTATCCGGAGAAGGGGCGGTATCGAATCCGGCAAAGCCTGTGGCTCCACCCCGCAAAGAAACGATTGCAAATCCGGCAGTTCCGGAGATGCCAGGGGATAAAGAGACAGTAGTAGATCCGATGACTCCGGAGATGCCAGGGGATAAAGGGACAGCAGTAGATCCGATGACTCCTGAGGTACCGGAGGAAGGAACAGTGGTTGACCCGATGACTCCGGAGACGCCGGGGGATGAAGGGACGGCGATCGATCCGATCAATCCCGGGGCACCCTCGGAAGGTGAGAACGCAGTGGATCCCATTGTGCCGGACAATCCGGCAGGAGATGGAGGAGCGGTGGAACCGGCAGTACCGGATCAGGGTTCATCGGACTCTGCTGAGGGGGATGGAACCGTGCCGGATACCGGAGGTGAAGAGAATGGGGATCCGGAAGCTGTGTCCTGTTTTGTTCTTGATGAAATGGGAATGCTCTGCGGTTTTCTTCCGGAATATGCGGAGATTCCTGACGGATGTCTGACGCTTCCGGTAGAATGTACCGGGATCCGCAGAGGCGCATTTTCCGGCTGCGGGGCGGGGATCCTGGAATTGTATATTCCGGCGGGAGCGGTTACGATTGAAGAAGGAGCGCTTGCCGACCTGATCTCTCTGGAATGGATCGATGTGGAGTATGGCAATCCGGGATATGTCAGCGACTGCGGCGTTCTGTTTGACAGTACCATGTCCGTGCTTCTGGCATTTCCGGCTGCCTGGACGGATGTTTATGCAGTGCCGCCGGGGGTTATGAGGATCGCGGACAGGGCATTTGACGGAACCTCGATCTACAGGCTGGATATCCGGGAATGCACCGGACTTTCCTTTGGGCAGAATGTCTTTGGAAATTCCGGGGGAAGCGGGATCCAGGTGGCTGTGCCTGAGCCGGAGATGGAGATGTATGCGGGTATGCTGGCGGGATATGCGGTGACGCTGACCAAGTGAGAATGTTTCTGGCCTGGAAAGATTTTATCAGAGAGAGGTGAACGGCAGTTGCTTTTTTGCAAATAGACGATTCTTTTCAAAGGGGTCCTTATGGAGTATCATGGTCTGTAGATATGGAAAAGAAAGGACGGGCGGCGGTTATGAATACATTCGTTATATCGAAGTATCTGCAGTTTCTGCGGAGAAAACACGGTTTCACACAGGAAAATCTGGCGCGGGAGCTTCATTTATCCAGGCAGGCGGTCTCGAAATGGGAAACCGGGGCTGCGCTGCCGGATCTGGATACGCTCCTGAAGCTTTCCCGATTCTATGGCCTGACGATCAATGAGATCCTGGAGCCGCAGATCCAGGGGGCGGAAGTACAGGATTTTGAAGATATCGTAAAAACAGACCGCCACCGGCTAAAGGAGATTTTGGATGAATTTGAAACGGAAGACGTGGTGAAGGCATCCATGGGGGCTTCGCCGGCGGTTTATGAGCTTCTGCAGAGCATTTGCGCGGAAGTGGATTTTCAAAAGGAGCGGGAGAGGATCGGACAGGTCAGGATAGAAGAGGTCGAGAGTATTCAAAAACAGATTGCAGCTGCAGTTCAATTGTCAGGAACAGAGTTCGGATCATGAAAAACGGACTGCAGGTATTCATGCATGTAACGCACGGTCACAGGTCCGTGCGTTCTTTTAAGAATACATATTCCGTATCGGAGGATAATTCTTTATGATACAGGTAGCTTAAATGATGGAAATTCTGCAGTTCCCGGGCATCTTCCACCTGGTTTTCCGCCATCCAGCGGACCATCTCTCCCCGGGCCATTTTTGCAAGAGTACCTTTTACTTTCACGCTTCCGTCAGTCATTTCTCCGAAAACGCAGGTGATCCAGGCTGACGGAGGCGTGAGATAAGGAAGGACGATCCTGCTGTATTCTGCAGAAGCCAGATTGACGATCAGCAGGGGCGTCTTATCGCCGCAGACTTCTGCGGTCAGATTTTGATAAATAGAATCCTTCCAATATTCATAGAGGGAAGCGGCACAGCCGAAGGCATGGCTTACAGGAGCAAGCTTGGACTGCATTTCCAGGCGGTAGGGGACGACACCGTCTGTTGGACGCAGAATCCCGTAAAAACCGGACAGGATCCGCAGATGTTTTTCGGCATATTCCCACTGCGGGCCGGAGAAAATGTGGGGGGCCATATACTGATATTGGATGCCTTCATAGGCTAAAAGGGCCGGGGTGAGGTGCTTGTCAAGCGCAAGGGTATGAAGCTGTTCATAGTTCTGGAGGGCCAACTTTTCACTGCAGCTCCAGAGCTTTTTTAATTCCGCAAAGGAAAGGCTTAACAGGGCGGCACGGAGCTGCCGGGCACGTTCCAGGAAAACAGGGGAGGTGATCCGGCAGGGATATTCGTCCGTCATATTCATTTTTTTCGCCGGGGAAATGATGATTTTCAGCATGAGGGATCTCCATTTGTAAGTATGGTTTTTAAGCGGCCATTGTTCTATCAAAATCATATAGAGGACCGTCCGAAAAGTCAATAAAAAACTACAGAAAAAGCAAACGAAAGATTATTCGAAAATACGATGCAAAACAAAAAAGTTCTGAACGGGATTGCTTTCTGAAAAAGACAAGGTATAATAGAATCAGAACTTAGGTGCGAAACACTGTATTTCTGAATAAGCGGGAATCCGCCGCTGCGGCAAGAGCTTTTTGTTTTTTAACCTGTTTTATGATTATCTGCTTGGAGAAGGGGTTCACAAGGATCATATCATAACAATCGCCCTGGACGAGGAGATTCGGTTGAGGTCCATCCGCTTTCCTTTCAGGAATACTACGGCTACGTGGGCGGTACCCTGCGGACGGTAAAAGGGATCAAGGTGGACAGCGGGACCATTGCCAGCTATCTGACCTGCTTTTCCGAATGCTTTTTGTTCCGTCAGGCGAAGCGGTACGACGTGAAGGGGAAAAAATATTTTTCCTATCCTTCGAAATATTACTGCAGCGATATCGGGCTGCGGAATGTTCGGCTGAACCTGCGGCAGCAGGAGGAGACGCATATCATGGAGAACATCATGTTCAATGAGCTGGTCTGCAGGGGATATTCGGTGGATGTGGGTGTGGTGGATATTTTTGAGACGGACGCAAAAGGGAAAAAAGAAGGAGCTTCGGCCGTTGCTTGGAGTCAGGGATTTCTTCCGCAAGATCATTGTCATGAAGAGCGGAATGAAGCCGTGGCTGGATGAAGCGGGAATCTTGCATCTGGGACTTTATGAGTTCCTGTTAAATCCCGCGGCGTTGGATTTATAATAGAAATAGATATTACTTTGTTTAAACAGAGATATTCATACTTGATGGAAGGAACGGCGAAAAATGAACGAAGCAGGACAGCATTCAAAGAAAGCACGTACGGAGCTGATCTGTTCCATGACCGTATTTGGCACGATCGGAATCTTTGTGCGGGGAATCCCCCTGCCGTCCGGGGAGTTGGCGCTGTATCGGGCCGTCCTGGCGGCGCTTCTGATCCTGGGATATTTTTTGTTCAGCAGGATCAGGATCGACAGGTCCTCCCTGAAACGGGAGCTCATCATCCTGCTGGCCTCAGGCGCGGCAATGGGGATCAACTGGATCTTGCTGTTTGAAGCCTACCGGTACACGACCGTCTCCGCCGCTACCTTAAGCTACTATTTTGCCCCGGTCATCGTCACCGTGCTCTGTCCGGTGTTATTTCATGAAAAGCTGACCAAAAAACAGGTGCTCTGTTTCGTGATGTCCACGGCAGGGGTGGTGATGATCATCGGGGTCCATAACCTGGACGGCGGGGGAAGGGATCTGATCGGGATCCTGTTCGGATTGGGGGCTGCAGTATTTTACGCGTCCGTTATCTTGCTGAATAAACTGATCAAGGGCGTTTCCGGGATCCAGCGTACATTTTTGCAGTTTCTGGCGGCCATTGCCGTGCTGATCCCCTATGTGGCATGTACCGGGGGATTCCACCTGGCAGAGCTTTCGAGAGCGGGGTGGGGGAATCTTCTGATCGTGGGGCTGTTCCACACGGGGATCACCTATTGTATGTATTTTTCCTCGCTGAAAGAACTGCGGGGGCAGGAAGCTGCGATTTTAAGCTATATCGACCCCATGGTTGCGGTTTTGATCTCTGTTCTGGTGCTGGGGGAGAGTATCACGGGATTTCAGGTGATCGGGGGAATGCTGATCATTGGATTTGCGGTCTGGAATGAAATCTAAGGAGATGAAGCAGTGTATCTATATATTTGTGATCATATGCTGCCCCGCTTTTTTATTTGATTTTGAGTATACTCAAAAAGTTAACCAAGCTGGATTCCTTATACAGGGGTTCTTTTTCAATACGTCTTTTTTTGGCGGCTTTTATAAATCCATTTAGATAAACTGTAAACTCAGTCTTTATGACATCATAGTCTTTTTTGATTTTTTGATAGTGTGAATTTGGAATTTTTTGTTCAACGGGTAATTCTATATCAGATTCATCATTTACAATTAATGCATATCGATAATCCAGCCCTGCGCTTTTTCTTTTTTGAGAAGGTATTGCATGGCCTATTCGGCCGAATTTTCTCATATCGGCTCCCAGATTGTTTCGCAGCGGAATATAGAAGTTATTTCCGCTCTGAGCAATCATTACACATAAGTGACTTCTTCTTGACTGCTTTTTCGTGTTTCCGGTGTCGAGCATTTTTGTAAATTCAGAATGATTTATAAAATAGGATTCTCTGATAAAGCATAGTTTGGGTTCCATAAATCCCTCCTCTTGTGTTCATTACAGAAAACCTGCCACAGGCAGAATTTAATGCATATAAAAGAATAAAAAGGGAACGAAATCGTTCCCTTTACCAACAATATCTTCAGCTTTTTTTAGACAGGTACATCTGACGAACCCCTCACAATTTCTTCAGTTTTTATTCCCGCAAACCGATGAATCAACAGAACATGCTTGCATGCGTATATGACATTCGCTGCGGAAGTCAATTCTTCCACGGCTTACTGCTGTGTGTTGACTTAGCCAGGCACTTCTGACAAACGCCTCGATAGAAGCAATTGCTTCTATAATTATATTATATGCTGACAGCTATAAAGTCAACAAAAACTTTTTCACCTGGATGCGTAGGGGCTGTTGCACTAATATAGTGCTTCAGCCCTTATTTTACTACAAGTTTTCTTAGTCCAAAAAATGGAGCCAGATACTTGTAAAATCTGGCTCCTGTTGTAAAATAAAAATTATGCGAATTAATA
>CATLCV010000112.1 GCA_949893755.1 uncultured Lachnospiraceae bacterium
GATTAGGTTGGACAAATATAGTTTAAAGAAACAAGTGTTTCAACCTAAAATATTTTATCTGAAACTGTTATATTTTAATCTATAAAAGGGTGAACACAGCCGGCTTAAATGGACACCAAATAATCTATTACTACAATTAAGGAGGAAGGATTTACTTATGAAGAAAAAAGGAAAAGTGCTGTCAACGTTGATAGTGGGATGTATGTTAGCAGCAAGTTTAGTAGCATGTGGGACGAAACAAGGTAACGATGGCGATGACACCAGCAAAGATTCAACCAGCGAAGATTCACAGAGCAGCGAAAGTGTGGGCAATGAAGCAGATAAGCAAAATGCGGATGGAGATTATCTGACAGATGAGTTAAAGTCTGTATGGCCGACAGGGGAAGTTCAGATTCTGGTTCCGAATGCGACAGGCGGAATTACTGATATGGTAGGACGAATGTTCGCGGAATATGTGTCAGATGAGAGTGGTGAAAATGTCTATGTTGTTAATGAAACCGGTGGTGCAAATACGGTCGCATTTGATAAAGCACGTTCAGCCGCTCCGGATGGAAGCACGTTGTTGACATATTCCAATACAGCATTTTTGAATTATTATGCAGGGAAGTTAGAATATAATGTCATGGATCCTGAGGAATATACTATGCTGAATTTTATCAGCCAGCCGACAGATACTTTTGTTTCTGTGTTCTGTGTGGCCAGTGATTCAAAGTATGAAACAATGGAAGATTTGCTGGAAGACGCAAGGAATAATCCGGGTACGGTTACAGTTGGTGATGGATATGCAACTTCAGCATCAGTTTCTATGGGACAGATTGAAATGGCGGCTGACGTGAAGTTTAAACATGTTTCCTGTGAAGATAACTCTTCTCGTATCACAGCGCTTCTTGGAGGACAGATTGATATGGCTCCACTTTCATATTATGAAGCGCAATCTTATAAAGAGAGCGGGGATATGCGGATTCTTGCAATGGAAGGTTCCGTGGACTTTGATCCGGAAGTGCCTACTATGGAAAGTCTTGGCTATGAGGGTGTAAGTTTCAAAAATATGAGTTTTGTGATCGGACCTGCAGGTATGGATGAGAAAATTATTGATTCCATTAGTGCGTGGTGTCAACAATTTACAGTTGATCGAAAGGCTGGATTGGAAGAAATTAAGTTGACGGGTGAGCCTTGGGATCGTGAAGATGTGTTAACTACAGAAGAGGAATTGGATGATTATACAAGAGAAATTGCTGAATCATTAGGATGGTCAAGATAGTTTGAGTGATGGTTCATACACTTTGCGGGTAGTGTCAAATGAGCTGAAAGAGGAGGAAATACAGACATACGGTCAGATGTATTTGACACTACTTTTTCTATCGGAGGTGGATTTATTGTGAAGGACAGGAAGCTTGGCTTGATAAGTATTTGTCTGGGGAGTTTGATTGCCGCTTATACCTATTTTGGAATCAGCTCTAAAATCATAATCGAGAATGACCCAGGGGCAAAAGTTTTTCCATATGTGCTTTCTATCATGATGATGGTCATTGGAATATGCTTGTGCCTTAGAAAAAATGAAGTGAAAGAGGAACAGAAAGATTTTTTAAAAAGAGAAGAATGGGTTCGATTAATTAAGCTTTTTTCAGCACTGTGCTTTTATGTGGCAATGCTTTGGCTTGTTGGGTTTATTGCATCAACAATAATAGCATTGATTATTCTCTGCATGCTGTTTTCGCAGGGGAAAGTATCTAAAATAAAAGCTGTTATCTATGCTGTTGTAGCAACAGTTGTTATTTATACATTATTTAGGTTTGCACTACAGGTTTATCTTCCGACAGGAGTGCTTTTGTCGCTATTCTGATGGGAAAAAGGAGAATAATATGGGATTTGTTGGAGATGCAATATCAACATTGTTTCAACCAGGTACAATAGGGTTGATAATTTTTGGATCACTTATAGGAATGATATTAGGCGCGTTACCCGGACTTTCAGGTGGGATGGCGATTGTCCTGCTTCTTCCAATTACTTTTTCAATGGATCCAAGTGTAGCAATCGCGTTATTAGTGTCAATATATATTGGCGGAATAAGTGGAGGATTTATCAGTGCTATTTTATTGGGGATACCAGGTACATCGAATTCACTGGCGACAGTATATGATGGATATGAATATACTAAAAAAGGACATCCGTCAAAAGCGTTAAGTATTGCAGCTACAGCCAATGCTATAGGGACTATTCCAAGTTTGCTCGTAGCATTGTTTTTAAGCCAGGTTATTGCCAGATGGGCAATCAAGATTAATGCTGCTGATTATTTTTCATTAGCTTTATTTGCTGTAGTGCTTGTGGTCACACTTGAAAAGAACGATGTGCTGAAAGGCTTGTTTGCGCTTGCATTTGGACTTTTCTTTGCAATGGTCGGGATTTCTCCAATCAGTGCGACAGACCGTTTCACTTTCGGAGTGAATTACCTGAAGGGTGGATTTAATATTGCGGTTGTCATGATCGGGTTATTTAGTGGAGCCATTATTCTTATAGAGTATGCAACTGGCAGCCGTATGGATGGTTCCGGGGCAAGTGTACAGATAGAGGGTTATTCTCTTAAGCTGAAAGAGTTCTTGCAAAGTATAGGAACGATTGTAAGATCATTTTTTATTGGTCTATTTGTAGGATTTTTACCGGGAATGGGTGGTACAGTAGCGAATATGGCTTCCTATTCTATTGCAAAGAGTTCATCTAAACATCCAGAGGAATTTGGGACAGGATGCGCAGATGGTGTGTGGGCGCCAGAAGTAGCTAACAATGCTTCGGTTGGAGGCGCGCTGATTCCCATGATAGCACTTGGTATTCCAGGAGATGGTACAACAGCACTGTTTTTAAGCGCAATGATGATTCAGGGTGTTACTACCGGACCCCTTCTGTTTCAGAATCAACCCTCTTATGTTTATGTAATATTTTTGGGTGGCATTTTGGCAGGGATGATTTGCTTTTTAGGTCAGGCATTTGGAATGAAGGGGTTCCCGGCATTATTTAAAATACCTTATCAGTATTTATATCCCGTGATTCTTGTGCTGAGTTTTGTCGGTGTTTTTACTGCAAACTCTACGATATTTGATTGTTTTCTTGTGCTTCTTTTCATAGTATTTGGTATCATAATGAGTTATTTTAAAATTCCGACAGGTCCGTTTATATTGGCATATGTCCTTGGACCTACAATGGAGACAAATTTTCGGAATGGCGTCAGTTTCGCGGGAAATGGTTATATGGTATATTTGACCAGCCCACTCAGTGCTATTTTGCTTTTATGCACTGTTTTGTTACTTGTGTTCCCATTTATAAAAAAGATTAGGAGAAGGAATTAGAATATGGAAATATACAAAAAGTTTCTTTGTACAGACAGCGATTTGGATGCGAAACCAATGTTTCGATGGTGGTTTCCGGATGCAAGCGCAAAACATGAAAAAATACGTGCTCAGATGAAAGAAATGTATGATGGTGGTTTTGGCGGCGTTGAAGTCGCTTTTTCTCCGCAGTTTACGGAGTTTGATGCATATGAATATGGATGGGGAACTCCCAGATGGAAAGAAATTGTCCGAGAAATTCTTAAGACAGCTCTCTCATTTCCTGAAGGGTTTAAAGTGGATTTTCATTTTTCAGCACATTGGCCTCATTCGGTAAATACTATTTGTCCGAATGATGATTTACAGGTGCAGGAGCTTGTCGGAGCTTTTCAAAAACTTCCCAAAACTTCTTGCGGCATGTGCAGAGTTCCAATGCCGGAAATTAAAATGAATGATCATGATTCCAAAGATGCGGCGGATTATATTTTTGAAAATAAATTCGTAGGTATGTCAGCTGCAAGAGTTATAGAAATCCGGGGAACTGAATTTGTTCTTGACTGGGACAGTGCGGTAGATTTGACAGAGAAAGCTGTTATTGAAACAAATTCTGATGGCAGTATCGTTTGGACTCCAGCTGGAATCCCACTCCATGAGAATCATTTCGGAAACTGGCCAAAACTTCGGGACAGGCAGTTATACTATATGACGAATACAGATGAACTGCCTGCCTCCAATAATAATGATGAGGCGATACAGCCAGGGGACTGGATTTTATTTGGTATATGGAGACGCGGAAGCGGACAGACCATCAGCGGAAGAAATTTTGAAATATTTTCCCTGAAACTTCCTGTTGCGCCAAAATGTTATACGCTTAATTACTGGGAGACAGGCGGAGCAGAACAGCTGATTCGTTTCTGGGAAAAGAATATACTTAACGATGAAGAGATCGTTTCTCTGCTCAAAGAAGAGGGAAGATTGACAGGAAGCTGCTTTAAGGGAGGAGGGCTCACAGGGGAGACGAATGGCCGGTGGACAAGGAGTATGCCTTCCGATTTTCGTACCAATAGAGGATATTCGTTGATGCCATATCTGCCATTTTTAGCATTTCATGATTATCATATTCCGTTTTCTCCCTATCAATATAAATACACTTTTGTAGGAGATAAAGGACAAGAGAAGAGACTCTTCGAAGATTACTTCAAGGTATGTGTTCAACTGCAGATGGAACGCGCGGATAAACCGCTTCTGGAGTGGGCAAAAACCTACTGTTATGGGGTACGTGCGAAAAACTACGCTCCATTGAAAGAGGGAAGTACTTCAGCTATGGAATTAACCCAGGCAGAGGGAGCTACGCTTGATTTACGAATGAAAATGGATAATTTTAGGGACGTATCCTCAGGCGTCCATCTCTCGGACAGGAATATTATCGCGGCAGAGGCTAATGCGGATGAGCTGATGCCATACAGATTAACATTTAAAAATGTCTGTGAAAAATTAAATCAGTGTTATACAGCAGGAATGAATCTTGCTATATTCCATGGCGCGTCCTTTGATGAAGAATATTCAGGAAAATTCAGTCAATGGCCAGGATGGCATTGTTTTCAATTTTCTTTTGCAGGCGCATGGGGACGGCGTCACCCATGGTGGGGGAGCATACATAATTTATCAGACTATCTATGCAGAGTTCAAGGCTGTCTTCAGTCTGGACAGGCACGTGTGGATTTTCTTGTATATGAACCATTTCGTTATGTAGAACAACCTGAATTTGGCAGCCTTTTGAGCAGCGGATATTCATATGACTGTGGAGGCGATAAAGTACTTGAAAGGTTTTGGGAAAATAAAGATAAAATACCATCAAATAGTTATCCGGGTTATAAAGCTGTTGTTATGCGAGGGTGTCATGCTATTACATTGGATGCTTTAGCATATCTTATTGATATTTCGAGGAATGGGTTTCCTGTTATATGTGTTGGAGAACTTCCGGAAAGGGTATATGGGCTTCCGGGAAGCCGGGGGGAAACAGACGAAAGCATCTGTCGTGCAGTACAGCAATTGAAAATACAGAAGGAGTTTTATCAAGTTCTCAATGAAAAGGAATTAGTTGAAAAGTTTCTGGAATTAGATATCAAACCGCGTATTCAAATTAAATCTGAAGGAATACGCTGCATATGTCGGGAGGATGAGAATTCTGAATGGTTTTATATTTACAATGCTTCTTGTGACAATACAGCAACTATCAAAATCAGTCCGGAAGGAAAAAGAAAGGCATATGTCGCAGATCCGTGGAATGGTATGTGCTATATTGTGAATTCCAACGAAATTAACATGCTCCCAGGAGAAGCAAGGTTTTTAGTCTATGCAGATTCTGGTGTTATGGATGATGATGTTCAGGAGTATTGTATACCTGGAAAATTGTTGCAGGAGTTAGAACATTTTTCACTTACTATAGACAGCTGGGGACCAGCTGATTCTGTACAGGATCCATGCCTGTCAAAGCATACGGAGTTGCATCTTGGGGAGGTGCCGTTGGATTATTGGGATACATTAGAAGCCCCTCCGGAGGAATTGGCTGCTGATGGTGTTGAGAGTATGTACCATGTTTCAGGTATTGGACAATACCGTACAGAGTTTGAGTCTGAAAAGGAACAGGATGTTTTTTTGGTTACAACAGGGGGAGAAGAACAAGTCGTAGAAATAAAAGTTAATGATAAAATCCAACCTCTTCCGGATGCAATCGCAAGATTTGGTCCTGTACACTTATCAGAAGGGAAAAATGTACTTGAAATCAAGGTGGCATCCACTCTGCGCAGAAGAGTAAATAAAGAAAATCCATATTTTACAGAAAATGATTTTGAGATAATGTTTAGTAATATTGAAAATTATGGTAATGCCAGGGTGAATGAGCCTGAGAAAATGAATAGATATGGATTAACTTCTGTGAAATTATATACTGTAGAAAGATAGAGAGGAAAGAATGAAATGAAGAATATCAAAAAGGCAATCATATCTGTAGATTACCCAGCCGCAGAAATAGAATCTATGGTTCATTTGATGGATACACAGAATATTGTTATTTGTGGTTCGAAAGACACGGATCAGATATGTCATGCATTGAAGGACTGTGAAGTTGCAGTACTGGGAAGAACTGTAAAAAACATCTGGAAATATGTGGGTGAAAGTCTAAGATGGCTGCACTGTGATGCAGCCGGTTTAGATTCCATTTATAGTAAAGCGTTGTCTGAGAATGGGAAACTTACAGTGACATGCTCCTCAGGACGTTCCTCTAAAGCATTAGCGGAGCATGTCATTATGTTTATGCTAAGCCTTAATTACAGATTAAATTATGTATGGGAGGCTAGAAAAAACAGACAATGGAAAATGGATGAATTAGCAGACGCAACTGCATTAACTGGAAAAAATGTTGGGATTTTAGGCGTTGGGAGCATTGGGCGTGAGCTTGCGTCACGATGTAAGGCTTTGGAAATGCATACGATCGGTTATGCCAGGACAACACAGTGTTGTGAAGGCTTTGATGAAATTGTTTCCGGAAAAGGAGGATTGAAACACCTTGTTGAAGAGAGCGATTTTCTTGTATCAACGATTCCATTAACGGATGAAACGTATCATCTTATAGATGCGAAAATGATCTCTTTTATGAAAGCGACGGCTTTTTTAGTAAATATCTCAAGGGGAAGTGTAATTGATGAAAAGGCGATGATAAAGGCGTTGAAAGAGCATCGGATTGCAGGGGCTGGCCTGGATACCTTCGAACACGAACCACTTGAATACGAATCTATGCTCTGGGACTTGAAAAATGTGATCCTTACACCTCATTTTACACCTCCACAGCCAGATAAGCATGATATTTCATATCAGGTTATTCTTGATAATATCATTGCTTATCGGGAGGGAAAGGAGCTAAAAAATGCCTATAAATCCTATTATGTTTACAATGGTAACAAATAGGATAGATGAACAAGAGGAGGTTAAAAAGTGCGTTGGTGGTTGGAACATAAATTCCGTATGATACAAAATAATTTCCGGGATATCGATGGAAATCTTGATGTAGAGGAAGAAATTTGCATGTTGAAGAAACTTCATGCAAATGTTGTAGAAGTAGGATGCGGCGGCATCAGTGCATTTACTCCTACAAGTTTGGACTCACAAAGGAAAAGTCGGTGGCTTGATGAAACTATGTTTGGGCGGCTGGTTGAACGGTGTCATCAAGAGGGAATCCGGGTAATAGCAAGATTTGATTTTAGTAAGACGCATAAGGATTACGTTAATGAACATCCAGATTGGTTTTCTAAATCCATTGACGGAAATCTGATTCAATATAACGATACATTGGCCACATGTATTAACGGACCATATCAGCAGGAGGAAACTCTGCGCATCCTGAGAGAGGTATTAGAGAAATTTCCTATTGATGGCGTATTTTTTAATATGTTTGGCTATCAAATTTATGATTATGACAATAAATATGTGGGCATTTGTCAATGTAAAAGCTGTAAGGAAAGATTTAAGCGAATGTTTGGAAGAGAATTGCCCACCGTTGAGAGTGAGAGTGATCCGGCGTACATAGATTACAAAAAATTCAAAGAGTATACCATAAATGATATCCTGGAAAAAATATATAATACAATACATGAAATTAGTCCAGATATCGCATTGAGCACTTACAGTACTCATTTTGTTGATATTGTCCGAAGCGAATCAAATTCAGCGGTTGACCGTCCATATCCTTTCTGGATATATTCTGGCTCAGATAATACAGCAACAATTGAAGATACATTTGAAAACAAAGTGGCAAGTAATTGCGCTATTAACGCTGTGGATATACCTTATCGGTTTATGGGCGTATCCAAACATTTGAATCGCATACGTCTGCTTCAGAACATGGCAAATGGATCAAATCTTGACTGGTGTATTGTGGGGGCGTTTCCAGATTATCCAGATCGTGCTAATTATAGCAGTGTCGAAGAAGTTTTTGCATTTCAAGAACAATATCAGGAGTTGTTTGACTCGATATGTCATGATTCAAAAGTCCTGATTGTACAGACGAATCCTATGTACGATGGAACATATAATTCTGAGTTCCGTGGCATATTTCGAATGTTGAAGGAGTGGCATATACCCTTTGACGTGGTGTTAAAAAGTCATCTGCAGGAGGCTGCGGAACATGCGGATCAATATGATTTGATTATACTTCCGGGTGTTGAAGATATTGATTGTAAAGAGTTTGAGAATGTCCTTATTCGAAAGGATATAGCAGTTTTAGGAACGGGCATTACATTTCGCAATAATAAGGAGTTAATGCGCAAAGTGTTTGGTTGTTCTATTGAGGGTATCATACAAGTACCCAGAGGAAGCTACCTTTGCACAAAACCAAAGGATATTTTCTTATCATTTAAAGAACGGGATTGGGTATACCTGGATAAAGAATTTGCGGTTATAAACAGTACGAATACAAAGGTATTGCCTTATGTGGGCGCCGCGTCATATGGACCTCCTGAGAGATGTTTCGGACATGAGATTAAAGAGATGTCGGGAGCTATATGCAATGGAAAGCATATGTACATTCCATGGATGCCCGGAACGTTGTTTTATCAACATGGGTATACAGATTTTAGAGATATAGTTTATGATTTGTTGGAACATACAGGCTGCCTTCATAAACCGTTTGAGACAAATGCGCATCCATATATAGAAATGTTCTTTAACGCCTGTGGAGATGGACAATATTTACTACAACTAATTAATTTGAGTGGATTTAATGGTACCACTGTAGAGAAACCAATTGTTCAGCATGGAATTTCCATTCGATTCAATGATATAGTTCCGTCAAAGATTTATGCATTAAATAAAAATGGCAAAAAGCGAATTGGCGCCGGACAAAACCTGAATTTGCCTCCTCTGGACACATATCAGGCGTATCATATTATAGTTTAATAAACTTAAAATTATAAGAGGAATAGTATGAATGAATCAAAAATATCATGGCTGCTTTTAACAATTGGAAATCTTTCAAGGAACAAATACTGGGGGGAAAGTAATTACTGTGCATACCATTCTGTACTGGCAACTACAACATTGGTTCTTGATGGTGATATAGTAATACTTGTTGATCCATCGGAGCCTATAGATTTATTGGAAATTAAGTTGAAGCAGGCAGTTGGACTGACCGCATCTGATGTTGATATAGTATTTACTACTCATTATCATCTGGATCACCGTTTTGATGCAGATTGCTATCCGAATGCGGTTTGTTATATGTCTGCTCAGAGCCTTAAGGATTGGGAACTGGAAATAAGTAAAAAAAATAAAGGCAAGCAATATTCTCCGCATATTTCTGGTAATGTGAACGTGTTTCATCCGGTGTCTGAACGTTTGACAAAAAATATCAGCCTATTTTCCCTTCCTGGTCATACACCTGGCTGTACAGGTTTGCTTTTCCGAACAGAGGGAAAAAGAATATTAATATCTGGAGATACTATAATGTCTGAGGAGTATTTTGAACATGAGGACGGATACTGGATGAATCAGAACATGGAGTTGACCAAACAGTCCATAAAAAAATCGGCGGCCAATGCAGATATTATTATTCCTGGACATGGGGATGCATTCAAGGCTCACGATCATAATCCTGATGAGGAGAAGCATGCCGCAATCACCTGGCGTCGTTTGAATCTGTCATGGGAGGCAGAGTGTACATATTTGCTTCAAAGTAAAGATAGGAATATTATTTTGAATCCTTCTCTTTCAGGGGGACGTATGTCGCAAGCTCTATATGATAGGAGTGGATTGACAGTTTCGGAAATAGATACTGTAATTTCTTTGGATACAGCTCGCAAGCACCGGGAATCTTTCGAAATATTTAAAAACGCGCAATATTATATGCCGGAGAAATGTTTGAAACAATGGAATGTTTGTTATGGATCAGAAGACGCATATTTCAAAACGTGTTACAAAAAATTAGAGGCGTTGCCATGCGGTATGGAACTGGTAGAGAAAGAAGAAAAATATTTTATAATCATAAAAAATCCTAGTGGAGATAGGATTTTACCGTGAATGATGATGTATACGCAAATGACATTTTATATTAAATATGATGCACCGAAAGAACCTAATGGTCAGATTATGGCTGAACCAACAGGGGCAAATAGTGTTCTGCTGATTTGACGTCAGGATATCTGCTGTCCTGTGGGAGGTAAAAGATTTGTATAAAAGGCGATTAGGCAGAAAACATTATGAGAGCAATACGCATACATTTAAGCGTGATTTAATTATTTTGACGATAGCGATAACTATTTATCAATTTGGAACACATATGATGATTGGCCAGTTGGGAAATTATATGCGTAGCCTCAATGTTGATGAGAAGACACTTGGGATGATTTCTGCAGTTGGCAGTTTAGCCGGAGTATTGGCATTGGCTGGAGGACAGATTGGGAAAAGAATTGGTGTAAAATGGTTGGTTGTTCTAAATCATCTTATATCATTACCATATCCGTTGCTTTGCGCTGTTGGCAGCACAACACCAGTATTTGTTATTGCATCTGTTTTTAGTAGGCTTCCCTTTATGTTTAACTTTGGGATTTCAGTCTATTTTATAAGTTATCGATGCAAAATAGATAAAATCCGGGCTTTGCTTATGATGAGTGCGACCCATTATTCTATGGGAATGATAGCGCCGACTATCGGAGGTAGATTAATTGAAAGCATAGGCATGAGAAAAGTACTGCTTTTGACTGCATTGTGTTATTTGATTTGTGTTTTAATTACTCTTTTTCTGACTGAAGAGTGTTATATTGATGAAGATAAAGAAATAGTAAAGGATGAAAATCCATTAGAAGTAAACAAGCCGTCAAATAGGGGAAAAGGTCAATTTCCCAATGCAGTACTTATAGCATTGTTTTCGTGTCGCTTTCTCTGTGATATATCTGGCCCATTAGATGGAATAAACATGGTGACATTGTTTTATGAGGATATAGGGATGGGTACAATGCAGCGAAGTTATGCCGCGTCATTTATGAGTTTAGGAGTTGTAGGGTTGCTGCTGATCACATCTAAACTGACAAAAGTAAGGCGGATAATCGTGTTATTGTTGTTGTCTGTGATGGGAATTCTAGCAAATATTTCTTTTTTGACAGGCTCCGCTGGCATTGTGATAGCTTTTGCTGTTTTTCGTGGATCCAGGAATTCACTAACATCTCTTTGTCAGAACATTATCAGTGAAAAAATGCCAAATGAAAAAAGAGTTACATTGATGTCTGTGTATGCTGCTACATATAGTGTAATGCAATTTGTTTCAACAAAAATCGGAAGTAGTATTTATCAAATAAATATATACTTGCCATTTATTTTGGAGACCGCGATTACTGTAGCGTGGTTATGTGCGATTTGGATTGCTGAACGTAATTATGGAGAGCTGTGAGCATTTTATTTATTGAATATAGCCAGTTATACTGAACGCCAGATAAATCTGCCGCTCAGTATAATAAGCATGATGCGCACAGTCGCATAGGGAAATCTGCTGCTTCGCGGCTGACGTGATATTCACGGCAGATTTTCGGTTCATAGAACAGATAAAACAATCGCAAGGTATCACAGCAGCTAAAGGCAGAAAACGTTTCAGAGTGGATATAGAGTAGCATACGGGCGTGTAAAGGAGATAGTAGAAAAAATACCTTTGCCTAAATCCAGAAAGGCGACATAGAAAAATCTTTGTCGCCTAAAAATTTTCCAAAAAGGTTTTGTTTGTATTACTGCGCTTTTCCTACAATTCCTTGCGAACTGTGGAAAGGCCCTGCCGGACAAGTCAATGAGCGGATATGCATAAATCGGCCCCCGTAAAATTGTGATTTGAATAGAAATTTCAAGAAATGGAAAGTGCATTTCATAATGTGATTCAAATTGTGAAATACATGACTTCTGCAGCAGAGTGCGATTCAAACCAGAACCATTTGCAATAAAAAATGCAATATTCATTTCATATATTAAAAAATTGTAAATCTGCAATAAAATTCCCCTGCCGGACTTGGGACTTTTGCCAATGGAATTTTTCTCCATGCTTTTTTAAAATAGTCCCATAAACGCAAGGCGCCCGCGTGGATGAAACAATAGATATAGATGCTGAAAACGGAAACGTGAAAAGCATCCTGCATGCAGCAGAAAACAGAGATTGACTGCAATAGATTAAACAATAAAGGAGAGTTATCAAAATGAAAATTGGATTTATCGGACTTGGAATTATGGGAAAACCTATGAGCAAAAATCTGATCAAGGCAGGCTATGAACTGGTGGTCTGCAACAGAAGCCGTGCCAGCGTGGAGGAAGTGGCGGCTCTTGGAGCCGAACCGGCCGAGTGTCCGGCCGAGGTGGCGTCCAAATGCCAGGTGATCATCACCATGCTTCCCAATTCCCCCCATGTGCGGGAGGTCTGCCTGGGAGAAAAGGGAATCCTGGAAACAGCAGAAGCGGGGACGGTGGTCATCGACATGAGTTCCATTGACCCGGTAGAGTCCAAAGCCATCGGGGCGGAGCTGGCGAAGAAGGACATCCATATGATGGACGCGCCGGTCAGCGGCGGGGAACCCAAGGCCATCGACGGCACGCTTTCCGTCATGGCGGGCGGCGCGAAGGAGGATTTTGATAAATATTATGACCTCCTGATGGCCATGGCCGGTTCCGTTGTGTATGTAGGCCCCCTGGGCTCCGGAAATGTGGCCAAGCTGGCAAACCAGGTGGTCGTGGCGGTCAATATCGCCGCAGTCTCCGAGGCATTGACCCTGGCGGTGAAGAGCGGCGCGGATCCGGAGCTGGTCTATCAGGCAATCCGGGGCGGGCTGGCAGGCTCCACCGTGATGGACGCGAAGGCTCCCATGATGATGGCCCACAACTTCAAGCCCGGCTTCCGTATCGAGCTGCATATCAAGGATCTGAACAACGCACTGAACGCGGCCCATGCCGTAAGCGCCCCGGTGCCCTTTACCTCCCAGGTGATGGAGATCATGCAGGCGCTCAAAGCGGACGGGAATGAGAAGGACGACCACAGCGCGATCGTAAAATATTATGAAAAGATCGCGGATGTATCGGTGGAGAAAAAATAGGAAAGAACAGAAGAGGTGGGAATATGAGTGAATCAACACGAATGATGATCGGTTTGATCCTGGGGATCGTGGTCATGGTCATCCTGGTATCAAAGACGAAGGTACATACATTTATCGCGCTGCTGGCGGCATGCTGCATCGCGGGAATCATCGGGGGCATGCCCCTGGTAGACGTGACACTGGAGGATGAGTCCAAGATCACCGGACTGGTGACGGCCATCCAGGATGGATTCGGAAACACACTGAAAAGCACGGGTATCATCATCGGCCTGGGCGTGATGATGGGCGGCATCCTGGAAAAATCAGGCGCGGCCGAGCGGATGGCCTACTCCTTTATCAAAGCGGTGGGAAAGAAAAAAGAAGAGTGGGCATTGGCGATCACAGGATGGTTCATCTCCATCCCGGTATTCGCGGATTCCGCCATCGTGATCTTCGCCCCCTTGTGCAAAGCCATTTCCAAGGTGACCGGAAAATCTCTGATCGGACTTGCGCTTGCCATGGCAGCCGGGCTGCAGCTGACCCACTGCCTGGTTCCGCCCACACCCGGTCCGACTACCGCAGCCAGCATGCTTGGCGTTGACGTGGGCCAGATGATCATCTTCGGCGCGCTGATCTCCGTTCCGATGCTGATTGTCGCAGTGCTGTACTGCCAGAGGCTGGGAAAGAAGATCTACCAGATCCCGACAGACGACGGCGGCTTTGAAAGAAAGGAATTTAAACAGGAATACATCAAATCCATGGAAGAGCTGGACAGCATGATCGGACAGAAGGAGCTTCCGGGACTGTGGATGTCCATTGCCCCGATCGTGATCCCGCTTGTACTGATCCTTTCCAATACGATCCTGGGAATGGCAGGCATGAAGCTTGCGGTTCTGTCCTTCCTCGGCTCTCCGATCATTGCCCTTGCCATCGGCACATTGCTCGCGATCTACGGCCTGATGGCGAAGGATGATACAAAGGAAGTCCTGGGGATTATGGACGATGCCATCAAGAGCACCGGTATCATCATGCTGATCACAGGAGCCGGCGGTTCCCTGGGAAATGTGATCAAGGTCAGCGGCATCGGCGATGCCCTGGGCGAAGCGGTCATGGCGCTTCCCCTGCCGGCAATCCTGATCCCGTTCATCATTGCGGCGCTGATGCGGATCGCCCTGGGCTCCGCGACGGTGGCGATTACTACGGCGGCCTCCCTTTCCGCTTCCCTGATGGGCGTGATCGCGGTAAGCCCGCTGCTGATGGCGATCTCCTGTTGTGTAGGCGCGATTTCCTTCTCCTACTTTAACGACAGCGGGTTCTGGGTATGGAACGGAATGTTCGGCGTCACCGAGCTGAAAGACCAGATCCGGTGTAAGACAGCAATCTCACTGATCATGGCAGGCGTCGGGATTGTGGAGCTGCTGATACTGTCGATCTTTATGCACTAAATGTAAGGTACTGTACGGAAATATCCTGCAATAGAGAAAGGAGAACAAATCATGAATACGGATTTTTTAAAAGGCGTGATCGTGCCGATCATCACACCCATTGATGAAAACGAGCGGATCGATGAAAAGGCTCTGCGGGAGCAGGTAGATTATGTGATCGAAGGCGGTGTCCACGGCATCCTTGCCTTTGGGAGCAACGGCGAATTTTATATGATCGAAGAGGACGAGATGGAACGGGGCCTGAAGATCATGGCGGACCAGGCGGCAGGCCGTGTGCCGGTCTATTTCGGGATCGGAGCTATCAGCACAAAGAAATGTGTCCGGCTGGCCAGGATGGCGGCGGCAAACAAAGCGGCGGGAATCTCCGTGCTCCAGCCCATGTTTTTGAAGCCCACGGAAGCAGAACTGTTCGGACATTTCAAAGCCATTGCGGACGCGGTGCCGGATACCCCGGTGCTGCTGTATAACAACCCCGGCCGGGTAGGCTATACCATGTCCGGAAACCTGGTGGACCGTCTGGCCCATGAAGTGAAAAATATCGTGGGAATGAAGGACACCAGCGGCGATATGACGCAGACTTCGGAATTTATCCGCAGGACCCGAGATGTGGGCTTCAAGGTATTCGGGGGCAAGGATACCCTGCTGTACGCGTCCCTCTGCCACGGGGCGGTGGGCGGCGTATGTACGGCGGGCAACTTCATGCCGGAGCTGATCACGGATATTTACAACAAATATGCGGCAGGCGATCTGGAAGGCTCCCTGGAGGCACAGTTCAAGCTCAACCCGGTCCGCCTGTCCATGGACGGGGCCAGCTTCCCGGTTGCGGCAAAGGATATGGCAAACCTGCGGGGAAGAAATGTGGGGCTGCCCTATACGCCCAACCTGCCCACCCCGGAGGGGCCCGTGCTGGATAAGATCAAAGCGGAGATGAAGCAGGCGGGGCTGCTCTGAGAAATTACAGGAAGTACGTATAAGATAAGATGCAGCCGATCGTTAATCCAGAATGCAGTAATTGATTTACGAAGCTGTAAAACATGTAGTAAAATGAAGATATTCAGAACAGCGGGCCAGTCAAAACGGCGGCCTGCGAACCGTACAACAAAAAATCTCTAGCTGTGCGGTTGGATGCTCCAAAGATCGCAACCGTACAGCTGGAAAGAAATCAGAAAGGAACACAAGATGATGAGAAAAATCGTAAAAATGGAAGTTTACCCGGTAGCGGGAAAGGACTGTATGGAATTAAACTTAAGCGGCGCCCACGCGCCTTATTTTACAAGAAATATCGTGATCCTTCACGCGGATAACGGAGATACGGGCGTGGGAGAGGTTCCCGGCGGGGAGAAGATCACGAAGGCCCTGGAGGAATGCATTCCCCTTGTAGAAGGAACCAACCTGGCCGAGTACAAGAGCACCCTGTTAAAGGTGAAGCGGCATCTGGATTCCAAGGGCGAGGAGGACGTCCGCGGAGAGCAGACCTTCGACCTGCGCACCGGCGTCCATGTGATCACCGCCATCGAAGCGCCCTGCCTGGATCTGATGGGCAAGATGCTGGGAGTTCCGGTCTGCGAGCTGCTGGGCGACGGACAGCAGAGAGATAAGGTGCGCATGCTGGGCTATCTGTTCTTTGTGGGCGACCGCAAAAAAACAGACCTTCCCTATGACGAAGAGCCGGATGCGGACTGCGAGTGGTACCGGATCCGTCACGAGGAAGCCCTCACCGCGGACAAGATCGTGGCATTTGCAAAGGCAACGAAGGAAAAATACGGCTTCCAGGATTTCAAGCTGAAAGGCGGAGTCCTTGCCGGAAATGAAGAGATGGACGTGATCCGCGCCATGAAAAAGGAATTTCCGGACGCAAGGATCGACCTGGATCCCAACGGCGGCTGGCTGTTGGAGGAGGCCGTGGAATATGTAAAAGGCATGAAAGGCATCCTCACCTACTGCGAAGACCCCTGCGGAGCGGAGGGCGTATACTCCGGGCGCGAGGTGATGAGCGAATTCCGCAGAAGGACCGGATTCCCGACGGCCACCAACATGATCGCCACGGACTGGCGGCAGGTGGGACATTCCCTGGAATCCCAGGCGGTGGATATCATCCTTGCGGATCCCCATTTCTGGACCATGAGCGGCTCCGTGAGGGTAGCTCAGATGTGCCATGATTTCGGCTATACCTGGGGATCCCACTCCAACAACCACTTCGACATCTCCCTGGCCATGTTCACCCAGGTCGGAGCGGCCGTACCGGGCGAGTACAACGCCCTGGATACCCACTGGATCTGGCAGGAGGGCCTGGAGCGCCTGACAAAAGAGCCGCTGCAGATCATCGACGGCTGCGTGGCGGTTCCGAAGAAGCCAGGACTGGGAATCGAAGCGGATATGGAGCAGATCAAGAAGGCACATCAGCTTTACCTGGACAACTGCCTGGGCGGAAGAGACGACGCGGTGGGAATGCAGTACCTGATCCCGGGCTGGAAATTTAATCCGAAGAAGCCCTGCCTCGTGAGATAAGAGGACTGGAAGATCACATATCACGCCTCAGCCCACCGATGCGCGGAATGGCCGGGGGATGTACATAGAAGAAATGTGGCGGAGGTGTATGATATCACCGCCACATTTACAAGAAAGGAAAACATGAGTTATAAA
>CATLCV010000113.1 GCA_949893755.1 uncultured Lachnospiraceae bacterium
ACAGTATTTTGAGGACTGCCCGGTGATTTTTACGTATAGAAAGAGTTTCATCATTTGGGAAGCCGGATTTTTTGGGAAGTATTTATTTTGAATAAAATTGATGGATAAGTCTTGTATTTTTGCAGAAATCTGATAAAATATAAAACTGTGTGTATGTTTATGCATATGCTGCAATTCACGGCCGGAAGAAGACGGCCAGAGAGCTCCTGCGTACACAGCCTGCGGGCAGCCGAAGGATGCGCTTTTGTGGATCGCAGCATACGGAATGAAAAAGTTTGGAGGAGAGATTATGAAGAAAAAATTGTTAAGCCTTTTATTAGCAGCGGCATGTGTATTTTCTATGGCGGCATGCGGTTCCGGAAGCGATTCTGCCGGAGACAGCGGGAACGCAGCACAGACAAGTGAAGCAGACGATACGGAAGACGCGGAAGAAGCAGAAACATCCGGAGAGGGCGGAACGCTGATCATGGCGACCAACGCGGAGTTCCCGCCGTATGAATATCATGAAGGCGATGAGATCGTTGGGATCGACGCAGAGATCGCGGCGGCGATCGCGGAAGAGCTGGGGATGGAGCTGAAGATTGAGGATATGGCATTTGAATCCATCATTACCGCGGTTTCCGGAGGAAAGGCGGATATGGGACTTGCAGGTATGACTGTAGATCCGGATCGCCAGAAGAATGTTAATTTTTCCGATACCTACGCGACTGCGGCGCAGGTGATCATCGTAAAGGAAGAAAGCGAGATTGCAGGACCGGACGGACTGACAGGAAAGAAGATCGGTGTGCAGCTTGGAACTACCGGAGATATCTATGCTGAGGATATCGAGGATGCGGAAGTAGAGCGCTACAACAAAGGAATGGAAGCAGTGCAGGCTCTGCAGCAGGATAAGATCGACGCGGTAGTGATCGACGGGGAGCCGGCGAAGGTCTTTGTTGCTGAGAACGAAGGGCTGAAGCTGCTGGATGAGCCTCTGACCGAGGAAGAATACGCAATTGCGATCGCAAAAGACAACGATGAGCTGCTGGAAAAGGTAAATACCGCGCTGGCAAGCCTGAAGGATTCCGGCAAGCTGGATGAGATCATCGCAAAATATATCTCTGCAGATGAGTAATGGTTTCAAGTGGCCCTATCTGCGATACCGATAAAATTGATGATAAGAGGAATTAGAGAATGCTGCAGACATTTCAGGAGAGGTTTTACGATAACTTTATAAAAGATGACCGCTGGAATTATATCTGGGAGGGGCTGACTGTGACGCTGCGTGTCACTTTGTTTGCAGTCATCCTCGGAATCGTGATCGGATTTTTGATCGCCATCATCCGATCCACCTACGACAAGACCGGAAAGATGAAGCTTCTGAACTTTATCTGCAGCGTCTATCTCACGGTGATCCGGGGAACCCCGGTGGTCGTACAGCTTTTGATCATTTATTTCGTGATCTTCGGCAGTGTGGACATCAACAAGATCGCAGTCGCGATCATGGCGTTTGGAATCAATTCCGGCGCCTATGTAGCAGAGATCTTCCGGTCCGGGATCATGTCGATTGACAATGGGCAGTTTGAGGCCGGACGGAGCCTCGGCTTCAATTATACACAGACCATGCGGTATATCATCATGCCCCAGGCATTTAAAAATGTCCTTCCGGCGCTCGGCAACGAGTTCATCGTCCTGCTGAAGGAGACCTCGGTGTCCGGCTATATCGCGCTGCAGGATCTGACAAAGGGCGGCGATATCATCCGAAGCCGTACATACGACGCATTTATGCCTCTTCTGGCCGTGGCGCTGATCTATCTGGTCATGGTCATGATATTTACAAAGCTGGTGAATATACTGGAGAGGAGGCTGAGGAGCAGTGATCACTAATGGAGATGTATTGATCAGGGTGGAGGATATCCACAAGGTTTTTGATGACAGCCTGCACGCGCTGAATGGTGTCTCGGAGGAGATCTCTAAAGGCGAGGTGGTTGTGATCGTGGGACCCTCCGGTTCTGGAAAATCCACGTTCCTGCGGTCTTTGAACCTTCTGGAGGTTCCTACAACCGGGCATATTTATTTTGAAGGAGTCGATATCACAGGAAAGCAGACCAATATTGACAAGCACCGCCAGAAGATGGGGATGGTATTCCAGCATTTCAACCTGTTTCCCCATAAGACCATATTAGAAAATATCACGCTGGCGCCCATCAAGCTTCTGAAAAAAAGCAAGGAGGAAGCAGATGCCGAGGCAATGAAGCTTCTGCGGAAGGTGGGACTGGAGGAGAAGGCGGACGCTTATCCGTCCCAGCTCTCCGGCGGACAGAAGCAGAGGATCGCGATCGTCCGTTCCCTGGCAATGAACCCGGACGTGATGCTGTTTGACGAGCCGACCTCCGCGCTGGATCCGGAGATGGTCGGGGAGGTACTGGAGCTGATGAAGCAGCTAGCCCATGACGGCATGACGATGGTGGTAGTCACCCACGAGATGGGATTTGCAAAAGAGGTTGCCACCCGTGTACTGTTCATGGATCAGGGACAGGTGAAGGAGCAGGGCACGCCGGAGGAATTTTTCGGCAATCCGAAAGATCCGAGGCTGCAGGAATTTTTGTCAAAGATTCTGTAGCAGGCGCTGCCGTTGCCATATATAGAATGAAAGAAATCTTACTGGCTTTTCAGAATTTTAAAGCCGGTAAGATTTTTTGTTAACAATTCAGAACGGGCAGCAGACGGGTCTGTGGTCTGCTGTTTTGTATAATACCGAAACTTTCCACCTCAATATTATTGAAATCGGCAGGGAAAAGTAGTAAAATCCATGTCATTGGATCATCAGAGAAAGACAAAAGGAATATTACATATGAAATATGAACGAATCTCAAAAGGAACCTTTCTGGAACGCCCCAACAGGTTCATCGCCTATGCGGAGCTGGCCGGGAAAAAGGAGGTCATCCATGTAAAAAATACCGGCAGGTGCGCGGAGCTTCTGATACCGGGAGCGCCTATTTACGTGCAGGAGAGCGATAATCCCGCTCGGAAGACAAAGTGGGATCTGATCGGCGTGGAAAAGGGCAGCCGGATGATCAATATGGATTCCCAGGTGCCCAATCTGGTGGTGAAGGAATGGATCGAATCGGGGCATCTGACCTCGGATATCCGGACGGTCAGACCGGAGACTGCATACGGCAATTCCCGTTTTGACCTGTATGTGGAGACCGGGAGCAGCAGGATCTTCATAGAAGTCAAGGGAGTGACTCTGGAGGAAGAGGGGGTGGTCCGTTTTCCGGATGCCCCCAGCGACCGCGCGGTGAAGCACCTGCAGGAGCTGGAAAAAGCAGTCAGGGAAGGATATGAGGCGTATGTATTCTTTGTGGTCCAGATGAAGGGAGTCCGGTATTTTACGCCCAACATGGATACCCATCCTGCCTTCTGCGAAGCCTTGAAGTCGGCAAAGGCGGCGGGGGTAAAGATCCTGGCCTATGACTGCCGGGTCAGCGGCGACCGGATCGAGATCGCGGATCCCGTGCCTGTGGTGCTGGAAAGCCCCAGGCTCAGGGAAGCGGTGGAGCCGGTCATTCAGTGGTATCGGGAGAATCACAGGGACCTGCCGTGGCGGAATACCAGGGACCCGTACCGGATCTGGGTGTCAGAGATCATGCTCCAGCAGACCAGGGTGGAGGCTGTAAAACGCTATTACGAACGTTTCCTGTCAGAGCTTCCTACGGTGAAGGAGCTGGCGGAGGTGCCGGAGGACCGGCTGATGAAGCTGTGGGAAGGGCTGGGCTACTATAACCGGGTGCGGAACATGCAGAAGGCGGCCAGACAGGTGATGGAGGAATATCAGGGCGAATTTCCTCATACATATGATACAATCCGGTCTCTCGCCGGAATCGGAAATTATACGGCAGGGGCGGTCAGCTCCTTTGCCTTCGGGATTCCCAAGCCGGCGGTGGACGGCAATGTGCTGCGGGTCCTTTCGCGGATTCTGGCCAGCGAAGAGGACATTATGAAAGTCGGTGTCCGTTCGTGGATGGAACGTGCGGTGGAGGAGGTCATTCCGGAGCAGGACGCGTCGGACTTTAACCAGGGGCTGATCGAGCTGGGAGCTCTGGTATGTGTGCCCAACGGAGATCCCAGGTGCCAGGAATGCCCTGCAGCCGGACTCTGCCTTGCCAGAGAAAAAGGAATCCAGACCAGGCTGCCCGTCAAGACAAAGGCAAAGGCCAGAAGGATCGAGAAACGGACGGTCCTGATCTTCCGGGACGCACGGGGCGTGGCGATCCGCAAGCGCCCGGCAAGAGGGCTGCTAGCCGGCCTGTATGAGCTGCCCAATGTGGAAGGGCACCTGACCGGCAGACAGGCGGCTGACTATGGAAAGTCCATCGGCCTGATGCCGGTCCGGGTGCGGAAGCTGGAGGACGCGAAGCATATTTTCAGCCATGTGGAGTGGCATATGATCGGTTATGAGATGCTGGTGGATGAGCTGGAAAAGAACTGCGGCGCGGAGATGATCTTTGCAAAAAAAGAAGAATTGGAGACGGTGTACTCGATTCCGTCCGCATTTGAGAGCTATATGAAGCTGGGACGAATTTGAAAATAAAGTGTATTTGAAGGGGAGGGGTAACAGACATGAAGGAAAGTATGGAGTTATCCAGGCAGCAGCAGAAATCAAAGGAAACGAAGGAACGGATTTTCCGGGCGGCTAAGCAGATCCTGAAAAAGAAGGGCTATGAGGAGCTTTCCATCAAGAATATCTGTGAGGAGGCCGGAGTTTCCAATGGCAGCTTTTATCATCACTTTAAGACAAAGGATGATCTGCTTTCTTATTATATAGAGGAACAGCCAAGCATCAATCCGGCGCTTCTGGAGCTCCCGCGCAATGCGGGTGAGGCGAAGATTGCGATCATCCGGGTTTATCTGAACTATGTGAGCTACTGCCGGGAGCTGGGCGTGGAGTTCATGTCCGGATACTACAATCCGAAGAACCAGGCGCTGAACGCGGCCATACGGACCGAGAGGCCCTATCCGATCGTGACCGTGCAGGAATATGTAGAAAAGGCGGCTCTGGCCGGGATCATCCATCTGAATGTAGAGATTGAAGCATTTACCACAGACATCCGGATGATCGTCATCGGCAATGTATTCGAGTGGTGCCTGCGCAGCGGCGAAACAGACTTTGAGGGAAATATGAGACGTTCCCTTGGAAAATATCTGGACAGTACGATCTGCTGAGATTTCGTACCCAAAATGGAGGTATGGTTTGAAATATACATTTATCGTAAATCCGAAATCCCGTTCCGGGCGCGGCGGGATGATCTGGAAGCTGGCAGAACCGGAATTGAAAAAAAGAAGAATTGACTATGAAGTATTTTACACGGAATACGCGCGCCATGCGGTTCAGATCACAGAGGAGATCACAGCCGACGGGCAGGAGCATACACTGGTGGTGGTTGGCGGCGACGGCACGGTAGACGAGGTGGTCAACGGGATCCGCGACTGCTCCAGGGTCACCCTTGGATATATCCCGACCGGCTCCGGCAACGACTTTACCAGGGCGCTCCATCTGCCCTCCGAGGTCCATGCGGCCCTGGAAAATATTTTCGAAACCGGCAGGAAGGTTCCCATGGATGTGGGCAGGGTGGCCTGCGGGGAACAGTCTTTTCGGTTTGCAGTCAGCGCCGGGATCGGCTTTGACGCCGCGGTATGCCATCGGGCCGCTGTCTCGCCGATCAAGGCGGTCCTAAACAAATTGGGCCTTGGAAAGCTGACCTACCTGGTGATCGCGCTGAAGTGGATCCTCCTTGAACAGCCCATGTCCGCGGAGATCCGGATCGACGGAGAGAAAGCAGGATATTTTGAGCATACATATTTTGCGGCGGTCATGAACCATCCCTATGAGGGAGGGGGCTTCTTTTTCTGCCCGGAGGCTCAGATCGGCGACAGGATGCTGGATGTGATCGTGGTTTCCGAGCTGCCGAAATGGAAGATCCTCCTTCTGCTCCCCACCGCATTTTGGGGAAAACACGTGAACTTTCAAGGGATATCGATTTTCCGGTGCAGGGAGATGGAAGTGAAAATGAGCGAAGAGCTTCCGATCCATGCGGATGGAGAACCGATCGCCCGGGGGCGGACGATCCGGGCTGCCCTGGAGCAGGAACAGATCCGGGTGATCGCACCGCACGTTGCCGTTCACACCCTGACAGGGTGCTCACAGTAACGTATTCATGCAGTAAAAAAGATTTCTATGAATGTTTTGTAAACATCCTTGTTGTTGTGATGGAATCGTGATATAATCGGGAGAATGAAAAGTACTCTTGAAAAAAGTACAGGGGGATATGCAGATTTTAATCTATATCAGAGGGAGCGTTTCATATGACATGGAGGGAAAGGACGGCAGAGCTGCTGAGAAAATATAAGCATGGATGGGTATTCAGCTATTTTCTGGTCTATATGCCGTGGTTTTTATATCTGGAGAAGCATGTGACAAAGAATTATCATGTCATCCATTCGGCGATCGATGATGAGATCCCGTTTATCGAATATTTCATCGTGCCGTATTTACTGTGGTTTGTATTCATCGCGGCGGTGATGCTGTACTTCTTTTTTACGGATGTAGAAGGATTTTACAGGCTTGCGAAGCTGATGTTTGCAGGAATGACCATTTTCCTGATCGTATCCACGCTGGTTCCCAACGGTCTGAACATCAGGCCCTATGTGTTCGAGCGGGATAATATTTTTGTAGATATGGTAAAGCTTTTGTACCGGGCGGATACGCCGACCAATGTGATGCCCAGCATCCATGTGTACAATTCTCTGGCCGCGTGTATTGCCATCAGCCAGAGCCGCGCGCTGCAGAAGCACAGGGCAGTCTGTACAGGGGCTTATGTACTTGCGGCGCTGATCATTATGGCAACGATGTTTTTGAAGCAGCATTCCGTGATCGACGTGGCGTCTGCGGTCGTGATGGCGCATATGCTGTATCAGTTTTTCTATGTACCGGAGGGGCGGCAGTATGCCGAGAGAAGGCTGTCGCGGACGGCAATGCTGCAGAATAAATGATTCGGCCGCAGACAGAGTAATAGAATGAGGAGGAAAAAGGAACAATGGGAAAGATTATGCTGACAGGAGACAGACCGACCGGAAAATTACACGTAGGCCACTATGTCGGTTCATTGAGAAGAAGGGTGGAGCTGCAGGAGTCCGGCGGATTTGACGATATATTTATTATGATTGCGGATGCCCAGGCGCTGACGGACAATGCGGACAATCCGGAAAAGGTGCGCCAGAATATCATCGAGGTGGCGCTGGATTATCTGGCATGCGGCCTGAACCCGGAGAAGTCCACGCTGTTCATCCAGTCCCAGGTGCCGGAGCTGTGCGAGCTGTCATTTTATTTTATGAACCTGGTGACCGTGTCCAGACTGCAGAGGAACCCGACTGTAAAGTCCGAGATCCAGATGCGCAATTTTGAGGCAAGCATTCCGGTGGGCTTCTTTACGTACCCGATCAGCCAGGCGGCGGATATCACCGCGTTTCAGGCGACCACGGTGCCGGTAGGGGAAGACCAGCTTCCCATGCTGGAACAGACGAAGGAGATCGTGAGAAAGTTTAACTCCGTCTATGGGGACACTCTGGTAGAGCCGGAGATCCTGCTTCCGGACAATCAGGCGTGCATGCGCCTCCCGGGAATCGACGGCAAGGCAAAGATGAGCAAGTCGCTGAATAACTGTATCTATCTTTCCGAGGAACCGGATGAGATCAAGCAGAAGGTGTTCAGCATGTTTACCGATCCCACTCATATCCGTATCGAGGATCCGGGCAAGCTGGAGGGCAACACGGTATTCACGTATCTGGACGCGTTCTGCAGGCCGGAGTATTTTCCGGAATTTCTGCCGGATTATACCAGTCTGGATGAGCTCAAGGAGCACTATAAGCGGGGCGGCCTCGGCGATATGAAGGTAAAGCGTTTCCTCAACGCAGTCCTGCAGGCGGAATTAGAGCCCATCAGGAACCGGAGAAAGGAATACCAGAAGGACATTCCATATGTATATGAGATCCTCAGAAAGGGCAGTGAAAAGGCGGAGAGAAGAGCTGCAAAGACACTGCAGGATGTGAAGGCAGCTATGAAGATCAACTACTTTGACGACGCGGAACTGATCAGCAGCCAGGCGGAGCGGTTCCAGAAGCAATAGCACGGAAAGGAAGAGATGTAAGGGGCGGCACAGCCCCTTATTTCTGCAAATAAAAAATCAAGGATATAAAAATCCTTGATTTTTTTAACGTGCGATAGAGGATTCGAACCCCCGACCTTCTGGTCCGTAGCCAGACGCTCTATCCAGCTGAGCTAATCGCACATATTTGATAAAGCCGTTCACAACATATGTTAGTATATAATATAGGAACGGCTTTGTCAAGTTTTTTTGAAAAATTATTTCCTGTCTAGTTCCTGTAAATCGTAACCATGTCTGATTTATTTTCCGTCTGTCATCGGATTCGGGAACAGATGTCTCGGGATTCCGTCTACCATGACAGGTGATACATCGCCCTGGATCAGAGGACGTACATAGTTTACGAACTCGTCTGTTACATAATCCGCGTCTTCATTCATCCATTCTCTCGGAACAAGCTTCTCGTCATTGGCGATCTTATGAACATCCTTCACCTCAGTTCCGCTCTGATACGGATCGTCGGACAGACGCTGAATGACAACCATCTTGCCGCTGTCGCCTTCGTCCGCTGCCTTCACTGCGGCGCCGCCTACCTGATATGCCTCCAGGATGTCCACACGGGAAGCACAGTGGGAAGCAGACCTCTGCAGGGTGCTCAGCTCAATGGCACGGGACTTGCATCCGATATCACCGGCAATATAGCTTGCCAGATAGTTCGCGGTACCGGACAGCTGCTTGTGTCCGAATGCGTCTACGAAGTCGATGCTCTGTCCCAGCTCACATACATAACGCCCGTCGTCCAGACGGATTCCCTCGGAAACCGCGATCACGGCAGAAGACTTCTTGGTCAGGATCTGCCTTACCTTGTCGCCGAACTTCTGGATATCAAACGAAACCTCCGGCAGATAGATCAGATCCGGTCCGAAGCAGTCCTCGCCCTTGGCAAGCGCAGCAGCACCGGTCAGCCATCCTGCGTTACGTCCCATGATCTCAATGATGGAAACCAGTCCCTTGGAGTATTCCAGACAGAAGCTGTCGCGGATGATCTCCTTTACGGATGTGCCGATATACTTGGCAGCGCTTCCGTATCCCGGCGTATGGTCTGTCAGAGCCAGGTCATTGTCAATGGTCTTCGGACAGCCGATGAAACGGGTCTTGAATCCGGTAATGATGGCATAGTCAGATAACTTCTTGATGGTATCCATGGAGTCATTGCCGCCGATATAGATAAATGCTTCAATATTCAGCTTTTCCAGGATCTCGAAAATCTTGTCATAGACATCTCTGTCTTCGTGGATCTCCGGCAGCTTATAACGGCATGAACCAAGAAAAGCAGCAGGCGTTCTCTTCAAAAGCTCCGCATCCAGTTCTGTGGTGATATAGTCTGATAAATCTATATATCTTTCCTGCAGCAGTCCCTGGATCCCGTGCAGCATCCCATAGACCTTGCCGGCCCCACGATCCTTGGCGGTGCGGTATACGCCCGCGAGACTTGAATTAATAGCGGCGGTCGGTCCGCCTGACTGACCGACGATTACATTTCCCTTCATGATATAGTACCTCCGTATGATTTGATAAAGCTGATCATGCTTCTGCCAAAGGATGACCAGACAAACGTGCAGAGTATTGTTTGCTCTGCCAGAAAACTACAATTACTAGTTTAGTGTATTTTTAGCGTTTTGTAAAGAAAAAATAAAAAGTGCTTGCAATTTCTTCAAAAATAAAGTATCATACTATTACTCTGATTCCAAATCACATGATCATCTATTTTATCAAGATCAGTTCTGGTTCCAAGTTTTCAATGAATTTTCAATCTTCAGTGAAAAGTGACTGCCGATATCGCAGAAAGGAGTGGATGCACCAATTGTAAATCATTATGACGTTTTAAAGTTTATAGAGCATGGAGGACGCTGCCGGCCTGCAATGGATTATGTGCAGGGCGAACTGCTGATCTACAGGCTGAAGCACAGCAAAGAGATGGAAAAAGCACTCTTGTTTGAGTGGATGAAGGAATTGCTCCATCAGCTCGAACAGTTCCACAGATGTTTCAGCAATAAGGGTTACCGTTATATGAACCCTTACAGCGTTCTGGTGACAGCGGAGGAAAAACTGCTGCTGCTGGATCTGGATGCGGAGAGCAATGAATTTGTTCTGCGGAACATGCAGAAGCGCGCCATGCGGGATCATTTTGTAAAACCGATCGTTCAAATCAGGGAGAACACAAAAATTTCCCTGGATCTTTATGGTTATGCCAAGACCATACAATTCATACTGGCTAACGTACACGTTGAGCCTTCATTAACAAGCCGGGAGGAAAACCGGTTAGAAAAGATCATTGACAAATGTCTTTGTAAAAATTCGAAAAAGCAATATGAAGATTTAAAACAGATTCAGAGAGATCTTCCGACTGTCCGCAGCCGGGAACCAGGAAAAAGAGGATGGAAGAAGGAATGGAAAAAATGGCTGCTTCTGTTTGTGGCAGCGGCAGGGATACTTGCGGTATTTTTACCGGGGTATATCAAAAAAAGGAAATCAGAGGAACAGGCCCGGAGGTTTCTGGAACAGGCAGAGAGCTGGGGCGAGGAGCTGTTAGAGGCACAGGAAGAGCTTGAGGAAGAAATTTCGGAAGCAGAAAGGGAGATGCAGGATGCAGGTGGCACGGAAGGAACGGTAAAACAGGAAATCAAAGATCAGAGGACAGAAGAAAAGGAAAGCCGGGAGTATCCCCAGGACGGAATGAAAGAACTGGAAGAAGATGTGGACGCCCTGCAGGAATATGTATTCCGGAATACGACAGCGGACAACCGGGAGATCATTGAACAGGGAGAATCGCTGAAAAGAGAGCTGTTCCGCTACCTGGCTGCGGCGTATGACCGGGAAGATCTGAAGGAGCAGGCTTTGGATGCCTATCAGGAATTATGCGGATCAGAGATCCAGGAGGAGCTGCTGGAATCCGCATATCTCAGGCGGATCGCGCTGGAGCAGGAGCAGAACGGGGACATTGCGCTTGCCACGGCCAGGGAGGCGCTGTCACGTATTCCCGATTCGAAACAGCTGGCGGAAAAATCACTGGATGTTCTGGCAGGGATGGAAGCCATGAAAAAAGAAGAATTTCTGGAAGAGATCGAGATCCTGGAGGGTTTTTACCCGGAGCTGAGAAGCCTGGAAAATTATCACAGGGCAAAAGAGATTCATGATCCGGAGAGCGAAGCAAAATAATGCGCTGCAGATGATTACAACAAAAAAGGAGGAATTGCAGATGAGGATAAAAATGCATCTGCTGGGAACGGGCACCGCGGTGCTGCTCTCGGTATATGCGGTTACGGCCTATGCAGGCCAGGGAATCAGGGAACAGAAGAGCAAAGGGGAGGGCCTCACCATGCCGGAGATCCGGTATGAGGAGCCGGAAGGCGGCCGGGACTATTATAAATCACCCCCGGAAATCCGCATTGTACATCGGCAGGCCGGCGCGGTCACAAGATATGAATTTCTGTCGGCAGATCATGCTAAAAAGGCGGGAAGCCTGGAGCTGATGGACGGTCAGGACGAAGAAAGCGTATATCTGCCGGAAGATATTTTCAAGGACGGAGAAAACGTCCTTCATGTATGGATGGAAAAATACCCCGATGAGCCGAACGAAGGGGAAACCGGCGGGGACGGAACAGAAGGAAGCGGGATCGGAGGAGATGGATCGGAAGGAAATGAAACCAGAGAAGATGGAACAGAAGGAAGCGGAACCGGAGGAGAGGAATCGGAAGGAAGCGGGATCGGAGGAGATGGATCGGAAGAAAATGGAACCGGAGAAGATGGAACAGAAGGAAGCGGAACCGGAGGAAATGGATTGGAAGGAACCGGAACTGAAGCAGATGGAACATAGGGAAGCGGAAGCGAAGAAAATGGAACGGAAGGAAGCGGAAGCGAAGAAGATGGAACGGAAGAAAGCGGAAGCGAAGGGGACGGAACCGAAGGGGACGGAACCGGAAAACATGAACAAGGAGAACACAGTTCAGGCGAAAATGGATCCGGAGAACATGGAACAGAAGGAAAAGAACCGGAAAATCCGGATCCGGAGATCGTGTTTGAAAAAGAAATCTGCTTCCGGATTGACACAAAGAAGCCTCAAAAGGTTCATTTTTCATACAATAGGGCGATCCTGGACGGTTCCATCCTGACAAATGAGCCTGTAGAGCTGACATTGAAAAGCACAGACGAGGGCAGCGGCATGGAAGCCATCTGTTATAAGACAGGAGACGGAACAGCAGGAGTGCTGACAGGAGACAGCGGAAGCATTGTGCTGAATCCGGGATTTCGCGGACAGATAGAGGCATACGCTGTGGATAAAGCCGGAAATCAATCGGAACCGGAGCTGTCGGCAGTGCTTCTCTGTGAAAACCAGTCTCCCGAGATTCAGATTGAAACCGAGGGGAGTCCGGACGCCTGGCGTTCGGACCCGCTGAGAGTGCATGTAAAGGTAACGGATCCGGGTCTGAGCGCTGGAATCCAGTGTCTGAAATGCTATGCCGGAGGCGAGATCGCAGTACACCGGGAAAATGAAGCCCAGACGGGGATTACATCCATGGAGGACGGATTTACGGTGGATATCGCCTCAGAAGGCGGAAAAGGAATCCCGGTGGTTGTTGAAGCGCTGGACTGGGCCGGCAATTTTCACTCGGACAGCAGATTGGTCTATATCGACAAGGCGACTCCGGTGATTCAGAGTGAGGGCATTCATGACCGCATGATCGCAGGAGAGCCTGTAAAAGGCAGGATGCGGATCCGGGAAGAAAACGACCTTGCGTCCGCCGGCATGAAGGTCTGGAAGGTCACTTCTGATAAAAACAGAGAACTGATCGAGGAAAAGAAGAAAGAGCCGGAGCCTTTTTCCGGCGCTCAGGACATCGAATGGGACATCGCGCTGGAAGAGGACGGGACGTATGACATCCGGATGACCGCAAAGGACAGGGCAGGCCATGAGAGCAGGCAGGACAGTCGGGTCATTTTGGATCAGACCAATCCGGTGATCCGTTATGTAGATCAGATGCAGGGCGTATATGTACCGTATTTTCAATGGAATTACGGAAAAGAAGAGGTGGTTCAGGATGAGACGGACTATTCCTATGACATTTTTCTGGACGGAGCATTCTACACCACAGGGAAAAAAATAACAAAGGAAGGGATGAGGATGCTGCAGGTCAGGGCCGTGGATGCCGCGGGAAATGAATCTACGGCGGAGGCGGTGTTCCAGATCGACCACACCCCGCCCAGGATCCGGGTCTATGATGTGGAGGACGGCGGTTCGTACGAGGACATGGCTGCTGTCAGCATTTCCGTGGACGGGAAAGGGGAATATCTCAAGGAGATCCTGGTAAATTCCGAAAAAATGAAGCTGGAGGCGGACTGCCAGATCTTTACCCGATCGTTTCAGGAGCCGGGAGATTATCAGATCCAGGTACGGGCAGAGGACCTGGCGGGAAACCAGGAACAGGAGCAGGTGACATTCCGGATCGAGGAACAAAAGCAACTGTCGGGGGGCGTTTTGAAACCGATCACCAGGATCTTCAGAAATGTGGACCGGACGCCCGCCAGAGGAACGCAGCTCCAGGATACAGAACAGGAAAAAAGCCCGGCAGTCCTATGGCTTATGCTGTGTTTTGCGATGGCCGGGGGTGCATTTCTGCTGAGACAGAAAATATGGAATAGAAGGTGGAGGTCATGAATAAAGAAAGTAAAATGATACGTATGATCCTGTTCGGCCTCAGCGTGACAAGCTTCAGTATTGCGGCGTTTGTCTATATCTGGCAGCTCTATAAGACGGCGTCAAGTATGCCGGTGTTCATCATGCTGTCCGTTTTTCTGATACTTCCCGCTATGATGATATCCCATCAAAATTCGAAGATCGTCGAGGAAAAAGCAAAGGCGCAGAGCGAATTTTTATCCAATATGAGCCATGAGATACGGACCCCGCTCAACGGCCTGATCGGACTGAACCATATGATGATGCTCAATATCGACAAGGTGGAGCAGGAGCAGCAGAAGGAACAGGTGAAGGACTGGATCCAAAAATCCTACGGCACGGCGAACTATCTGCTCTCTCTTGTAAATGACGTTCTGGACGTATCCAAGCTCCAGGCCGGCAAGGTGGATCTGGTCATGGAACCGGTCATGCTGGAAACCATGCTGGATGCCGTCTGGTCCATGCAGCATGACAATATTGTAAACCGGGGCGTGGAATTCAGGATTGAAAAAGAAATCTCCATTCCCTGTATCGAAACCGATGGAACACGGATCAAACAGGTCCTGATGAACATTATCGGCAATGCAGCCAAATTTACACCCGCGGGAGGACGGATCACCCTGTCGGTAAGCCAGAGAAGAACAGACAAAACCCATGTGGAAATGCAGTATCGCTGTGAAGACACCGGGATCGGGATGAGCGAAGAATTTGTGGAAAAGATTTTCGAACTGTTCAGCCAGGAACAGAATCCTGCATCCCAGGGGGTAAAGGGGACCGGCCTCGGCATGCCGTTAAGCCGCCTGATCGTAGAGTCTATGGGCGGGAAGATCCATGTGGAAAGCAAGGTGGGCCGGGGGAGTATATTTACCGTAGTCATTCCATCCGCAATTGCGGAAGCAGCGCCGGATTACGGAAATCGAATGCCGCAGAACGGCGTCTGGCCGGAGACAACAAAGAAACCGGGAAGCGGGAAAGCGATCCGGATCCTGCTGGCGGAGGATAACGAGCTGAATTCGGAAATCCTGATGGAAATCCTGACAGAAAGGGGGTTCCAGACCGCCCATGCGGAGAACGGACAGGAAGCGGTCCAAACATTCAAGGAATCTGCGCCCGGGGAATTTGACATCATACTGATGGATATGCAGATGCCGGTCATGGATGGCTGCAGTGCATCAAAAGAGATACGCAAGCTGAACAGGCCGGATGCAAAAACCATCCCGATCTTCGCCTGCACCGCCAATACATTCAAGGAAGACCGGGACAGGGCAATGGAAAGCGGAATGAATGATTTCCTTTCGAAGCCCATTGATGTGAATATCCTTCTGGAAAAACTGGCATTCATATCCGGCCGGCAGGACTCATATACATAGAAGCAATAGGCCCCACGGAAGGTTCGTTCATGTCCTGTATCATTGATATCATCCAGTCTCTGCAGAAGTTTCTGTGGAGCCTGCCCATGCTTGTGATCCTGCTGGGCACGCATATTTATTTTACGGTACACCTGCATGTGATCCAGAGAAAGATTCCCCAGGGGATTCGGCTCAGCATTTCCGGCCCGGATGAGGGCCGGGAGGAGTCCGGCAGCCGAAAAGGGGAAAAGGCAGGACGGGAAGGGAATGTATCGCCCTTTTCCGCCCTTGCCACATCCCTTGCGGCCACCATCGGAACGGGAAACATTGTCGGGATATCCACGGCAGTTGCCATCGGAGGCCCGGGAGCCGTTTTCTGGTGCTGGATCACCGGCGTACTGGGCATTGCGACCTGTTACGCCGAATGCTATCTTTCTGTACGCTTCCGCGTGAAGCAGGAGGACGGTACATACCGGGGCGGTCCCATGTATGTGATGGAGCATGTGCTGCATCAGAAAAGCGCTGCGGTATTGTTTGCATTTTCAGTGATCCTGGTATCGCTGGGGATGGGAAGCAGCGTGCAGTCCCATTCCATTGCAGCCGCGGTCCTGGAGCAGAAAGCGGTTTCGCCGCAGCTGATCGGTATTGCGGCAGCGGCTCTTACAGGGATTGTGATCGTGGGCGGGGCAGGGCAGATCGCTAAGATCTGTACATGGCTTGTTCCCTTTATGAGCATCTTTTATCTGGGAGGATGCTTTCTTCTGATCTGGCTGAACCGGGGAGTCCTGCCGGAGACGCTGCTGGCCATACTTCAATCTGCGTTCTCCTCCCGTTCGGTCATCGGCGGGGCGGCCGGAACGGCGGTCATGACCGGGATGCGGGCCGGCATCTCCCGGGGGCTGTTTACCAATGAGGCGGGACTGGGATCGATCCCAATGGCCGCGGCTGCAGCCCGGACCGGTTCCCCCAGGCAGCAGGGGCTGGTATCTATGACCGGAACCTTCTGGGATACGGTAGTCATGTGTGCAATCACAGGGATAGCGGTAGTCAGCAGTATGGTGAAGAGTCCGGAGATTTTTAAGACGGCCTCGCCCGACCAGCTCTGCTTCCTTGCGTTTTCTCAGTTAGACGGCGTATTTCGGGATGGCTTTTCGGCCCTTCGGATACCGGGCAGTCTTTCCGTGGACGGCAGCCTGGTGCTGTCGGCGGCACTGGTATTATTCGCGTTTGCTACGATCATCGGCTGGAATTTTTACGGGGAATGCGCGGTCCGGTACTTGTGGGGACAGAAAGGATTGAGACAGTATCATGTGCTGTATATTTTCGCCGTATACCTGGGGGCAGTCCTGTCGCTGGACCTTGTATGGACGCTGTCCGACCTGTTCAATTCGTTTATGGCTCTGCCCAATCTGCTCTGCCTGTGGATGCTGCGCAGAGTCGTGATCAAAAATCAATGAGGATGGTCTTGTACAGGTACATAAAATCAGTTATACTTAGGAAAGATTTGGAAATATAAGAAAAAATTTTCATTTGTACGGTACAGGTGGAAAAATTGATATACAGGACAGGAGATAAAAAATGCTGCAGAACAACATAACGGAAAAAAGGACTTTTTACGGACGGATCTTTAAGCTGGTACTGCCGATCATTATCCAGAACCTTCTGAGCTCCGCCGTCAGCTCGGCGGATGTGATCATGCTGAATTATGTGGGTCAGTCGGCCATCTCTGCCGTATCGCTGGCATCCCAGTACGCGAATATCCTCTTTATGGTATTTTACGGGCTGGGTACGGGAGCCACCATATTGTGCGCGCAGTATTACGGCAAGGGGAATCTGGAAGCGATCCAGGTTGTAGAGGGGATCGCGCTGCGCTTTTCACTGGCGATCTCCATACTGTTCTGCGGAATCGCGCTTTTCATTCCGGAGATGATGATGAAGCTGTTTACCAATGACGCGGAGCTGATCGCGGTGGGGGCCTCCTACCTGCGTTTCATGAGCATCAGCTATCTTTGCTGCGGTATTGCGGAGGTATATCTGGCGATCCTGCGCAGTGTGGAGCAGGTCGTGATCAGTACGGCGCTCAATATCCTGGCATTTTCACTCAATATCATCCTGAATGCAGTCTTTATCTTCGGACTGTTCGGCGCTCCCAGGCTCGGAGCGGCAGGAGTGGGACTTGCTACGTCTATTTCCAGACTGGTGGAGCTG
>CATLCV010000114.1 GCA_949893755.1 uncultured Lachnospiraceae bacterium
CCTGCTGCTATGCCATTTGCAATGATAAAATAGTAATAAGTAAATGGCTGTTTTAATCTCATAATTATATTGTCCATAGGCTCTGTTGCAGGACTGGTTTCTGTATTTTGATATTTCTCATATAATTCTTTAAAAGCTGTCACTTGCATATTCCACAATTTTTCTGCATCTTCAATGCCGATTCTCACCAGTCTGACATCCATAGTAATTCTTTCCTCCAAATCCTGATTTCCCGTTCTATCCAGTTATCCGAAAAATGGGAAGGCGTGTTTTATTATTATACTGGAAAATTTTAAGATGGATGAGCAACTCTAAACGTCTACTTTATACCATAAATCCCCATCTGCATGTAACTACTCCAAAATATATGGACTTTGCGAAATCCAGTATCCTTTAGTAACTGAATATGCTGAGCCATTGTCAACGGAAAATAATTTTTCCCACATCTTGCGTTATGTTCCAACGCTTCTTCTGCTGTTTTTCCATGTCTTTGCTGGTATCGTCCCCATCTCAAAAGTTCAAATGCTTTGATATCTTCATCTTCTGAAACAATATTTTCAAAATTGATATATATACCGCCCTTTTTTAATGCATGATATACACATTCGGTTGCCTTTTTTCGCTTCTGTTCCCGCATATAATGGTGAGATTGAATTGCTGTAACGACATCAAAACAATTTTCATATTGAACAGAATCGGACATAGCGCAGACAAATTTTACCGAACGATTTTCCAATTTAAATTTTGCTTGTTCAAGCATTTTCTCTGAAGGGTCAACAAGCACAAAATGAACCGCTGGAAATTTCTGAAATGCTTGTTCTTCTAAAGTACCTGTCCCACACCCTAAGTCCAGCCAATATATTTCGTCAAAACCACATTGCTCTATCACGTCCAATGTTTGGCGATAAAATTCTGAATAGTATGGTATCGTTTGACTGATTTTTTCATCATAATCTTTTGCTGTCATTGGTGTACTATTATCGTTTAGCATACAATTTGCTCCTTTATCGAATTTCGATTTGCCAGAATCAAAGTGCCATAATTTCATCTGTTATCTCACGAACAGTTTTATTGCTTGTATCTATTTTTACGGTATCAAGTGCTTGATACATCGAAATTCTCTGAACACTTCTGTCAATAATATCAGTAGTACGTATCCCACGTGTTACATCTACGGTCAGTCTATCACGCAGGCTGCTTTCATCAGCAATTAGTGAAATTTTTTTGACATTGCAGTTTGCCGTATCAAGCTCCTTTATTATACCGTCAATAATAGATTGCTCGTGCATTACCCAACAAAAAATGATATTTTCATAAGCAGAACAGTGTAAGAAGCTATTCAGCAAATAGCAAATATTGTGAACTACCATTTCCTTTGTTTCCTCGGTTACCTGAAACGGGCTGGCATCCCAGCACCAATCTCCGTCAAGGAACACGCTGTTATTCAAATCTTTTTTTAACTGCTGGCTTACTGTTGTTTTGCCAACTCCCATCGTTCCGCCGATTATATATAATGTTTTCATAGCTTTCTCTGTCAAATTGCGATTATTCTGTTCTATAAACTGGAATTATTTATCACTTTTTCTTGCTTTATACCAAATGCCGAGGCAGCTTCCTAAAGCTATTATATACAGCCCTATAAGTACAGCAAGTGTTATACCAGCAGGATTTGTCAACTTATATACAGGATAAAATGAAACCACAATAAATATTGGTATTACAATTCCATATATCACTTTTTTTCTAGTGGATAAATATACATGAGTCCCCAACAACAACATAAGTAAATAGGATGTTAGTTCTGTAATGTCAAATCCACCAGTAAGCAATCTCATAATATACAGAATTACCATAGCAATTACAAAGCATATAAACGTTGTCATAAGCAAGCCCTTTCTATTTCATAAATCCTAACAATATTCCTTTATCGGAAAGTCGTTTTAGAGTTTCTTCAACTTCCGAGAACACAGTGCAATCGCGCCTAAAATATAGAAATAAGTGATTCTTAACTTGCTTTTTCCGAAAAAGTATAGCCGCATTTTTCAGAAATGCGCTCAAATGCAGGTCTGTATAATTCCGACCAATTTAATGGTTTTTATACTCAACCAGAGTTTGCCCGATATCAAACACAATAGCTTTAAGCATAGTCAATTCCTCCACTTTCGTTCTCAAACTGATTTCTGCAAATCCCAGTCTGTTGCTCCGGATATTCCTTATCTGGGAATTTGTATCAATCCTTTTTATAAAATGCCAATGTCATTTTTTCATTTATCGCTTTATACTCTCCTGTTTGACGGTATCCCATTTTCTCATATAAATAGCAGTTTCCTTTTTCCTCCAATATGGTTTCCAATTCCCAATCAGAACATCCATGTTTTTCTTCTGCTAATTTTATTGCCTTTTGCGCCAATCCTCTATTTCTGTATTCCGGCATTACAAGAACAGGGGGTATTCGCTTAGTTACACCATATTCATGTTTATCAACAACTCTGATAGCACCTGCTGCTATGCCATTTGTGATGATAAAATAGTAATAAGTAAATGGCTGTTTTAATCTCATAATTATATTGTCCATAGGCTCTGTTGCAGGACTGGTTTCTGTATCTTGATATTTCTCATATAATTCTTTAAAAGCTGTCACTTGCATATTCCACAATTTTTCTGCATCTTCAATGCCGATTCTCACCAGTCTGACATCCATAGTAATTCTTTCCTCCAAATCGTCTGATTTTCAATCTTGACTGCCGATGGCTTGACATCTACACCATATACTCTTTCAAATTTATCTTTGGATATATGTTCAAGACCATTACCGCCTGCAACTTCCGTTTTATTTCTTTTGAAAAACGATGTTCCATCCTTCATCAAAACAAGGAATATTTCAGTCAAAGAAATCATGCTGGAATAATGGGAATTTACTTACTTTTCTTCTCCTTATTGCGTCTTATTAAGGCGATGATCAGTTCAGCAATCCCGCCGCACAGCCATATGATACCCACCGCAATATTTTCTATCGCAAGGAACCACACTAAGGATGTGAGAATCCATGTAATTGACAAAATTAAGATTCCATTACAACTCATAATCAATCCTCCAGCAAAGCCTGATTTTGAAGTTAAAACTCATATCTGGTTCCATACGATAACAGCAATCCGTCCGTTAATTCCACACATAAAATTATAGTGTTCTCATCATCAAAATCATTATGTCCGTTATCAATCCATTCAGCAAAGGCATTTTTCAGTTTCTCTGCAATCAACTGATTTTCTTCTCTCTTAAAACAGCCTAAATTAATACCATTTCCATGTGCCGTGAACCACTCACCTCTTCCTATATCTTTCCGCCAAAATGGGAATTTAGCTTTGTATCTATTCTATTACAAGATTTATATTTTCTTCAATGGGTTTTGTTCCGTCAATTCTTATGACAGGACATTTTAAAGACGATATCCATTTTTCGACGGTATCCTCAGCTCTTGATTTGACGAAATCAAAAAATCGTTCTTCCTGTTCATATAAATCCCTGCCAAATAACATTCTATTGCCAAATTTCTGAAAAGAACGCTTTTTAACTCGTTCTATCCGAATATCTTTTGGAACATTAATCAATACAGCATATTGAAAAAAAGAATAAATAGTTTCTCCATAGTTACCCTTTACAGACAAAAAAACAAAATTTTCGTGTTTTTCAATCTCACGGAGCAGAAGCTTTTCAACCTCTTCACGAGTGCGTGGAGCTGCATAGACATAAGCAGGGCCTATTTTAGGGAAATACAAGTCTTCATTATCTATAAAATAAAAATGCAGCTTCTCTGCAAGAGCTTTTCCCAGTGTACTTTTTCCAGTGCCGTTTAAACCACATATAATAATTCCTGTTCCCATAAGTTACTCTCTTAAATCCCGATTTTACGCTTCCTACAACTTCCTACCAACCAGGAAGTTACTGATACCTTCCTATGTAAACATTTTTTGCTTCAGATGTCCATTTCTTAATAAACTCTGTCTTTGCGTCAGTATAAGCATCCCGATTATGTCCAAACATCTTCCACAATTTCAATTTCATCTTTTCGTATTCCCTGGCTATTTGTGTATGCTCATTCAAATAATCTCTAAAATACAATTCATCATTATCTCCAGTATAGCGGAGGTGTACATGAAAAACTTTATCAGCAAATCCGTCTTTCGTATATCCACGATTAAACGATATTCTGCCCGCTTCTGTTGACATCCGAATAAACCCGTTCTTTTCAATTACTTTTGCAGTATTCTCAATATCGGAATCCTTTGATACTTCAATCAGTACATCAACAATATCTTTTGCCCATATTCCAGATATTGCAGTACTCCCAATATGACTAATTCTCTCAACCTGGCACTGTGACAATGTGATTTTCAGGAAAGATTCCATTTCATCATAAAATATATTCCATTTATCATTATGTGGGACAAGGAACACGGGAAACAGTTCCCATAATTCTTCCAAAGACATTTCCGATAGTTCTTTTCCCATTTACGCTATCCTCCACAAATCCTATCTCTCAATTTGCAAATTTCAATCAAGCATTATCAATAATTCATCCAATGAACTGATTTCTTTATCTTGTCCATAATTTTTAATTATATTATCTCTATTTATCAAAATAGAATATGCTCCCGCATTGACAGCACACATTATATCTTTTTCTTCATCACCGACAAATGCCATTTCCTTAATATCGACCTGCATTTTTTCCGATAAAAGTTTTAATCCATCCGTACATGGTTTTCTGAAACCCACATCATTGGAAGTCAACGGATAATCTATAAACCTTATTATCGCACTGATATCTTCCAAAGCGTACACATTGTCCATACCATACGCAACATCAGATAACGTACCTAATAATATTCCTTTATCGGAAAGTCGTTTTAGAGTTTCTTCAACTTCCGAGAACACAGTGCAATCGCGCCTAAAATATAGAAAGAAGTGATGCTTAACTTGATCTATGTCTTCCATTGGAATGTCCATAGCACTCAGAATTTCATTAAAAATCCGCTCGGAAGATACTTCATAATCCCGCGGATTCACTCTTGTATTATATTGAGTCAGTATCCGATCGGCACGCTGATAATGACTTTCCGAAAAAGTGTAGCCGCATTTTTCAGAAATGCGTTCAAATGCAGGTCTGTATAATTCCGACCAATTTAATGGTTTTTTATACTCAACCAGAGTTTGCCCGATATCAAACACAATCGCTTTAAACATGGTCAATTCCTCCACTAAACTTCCGATTTGTCTATTCGATTGTATCATGGTACTGGACATATTTCTACAAAAATACGCTGAAAATTCTCTTGCGCTGCCCAATGTCCGTGTGCTAAAATAAGAAAAAGCATATTTTCTAAAGTTCAATGATACCGGAACATCGGATTCCGGTATATCTGCAACATATCAATGCAAGGGACTCTATTCCCTTCCCTTTCAGAAAATTCGTGCTTTTATCCAGATAAGCAGGAGGTTTTCTGAATGGTAAGCAGGAAAATCTCCTGAACACAACAGAATAAGGAGGTTTTCCATGGAACTGAAGAAAAAACGAGTGATTTACTGGCACCCTGCATTTTATGCGGATATTCAGATCGAACTGAAAGACGAGGCAGACAAGCTGACATTTGAAAATGAACATCACCTGAGTAAAAAGCCGATGCAGATTGATGTGCTGATCGTCAAGAAGGAAAAGGCCGGACCGATCCGGAAGAATATCGGGAGGATATTCAAGAAACATAATGTTATAGAGTACAAAAGCCCAGGGCGCTCCCTTGGGATTGACGACTTCTATAAAGTATACGGGTACGCATGCTTTTATAAAGCCGATGTGACGCGCGCAGACAGTATTTCCGCAAAGGAAGTGACGATCACATTTGTATCGGAACGGTATCCCCGGAATCTGATCCGTCATCTGCGGACGGTTCGGAAGTATGAGGTCGAAAAGGCGGAAGATGGCATCTACAATGTAAAGGGCGATGTATTTTCCATACAGATTCTGGTGACAAAGGAGCTGTCCGAAAAGGAAAATCTCTGGCTGAAAAGTCTGACCAATAACCTGAAAGAGCCGGAGAATGCCAGAAAACTGATAGAGGACTATCAGAAGAACCGGGAGAATAATTTGTATCAGTCGGCTTTGGATGCGATCTTACGCGCAAATGAGAAGGTTTTTAAGGAGGTAAATGGTATGAGTATAGAGGATACTTTTATGGAATTTGTACAGGAAAAATTTGACCATAGGCTGAAAGAGGAAACGAAGAAGGCTATAGGAACGGCCGTAGAAAAAGCCGTGGGAGAGGCCGTAGAAAAAGGAGTTGTAGTACCTGTTGAGGAATCAGAAAGAAGAGCAGAGGCGGCAAGGCTCACAGAACGCGTCTCTCTAATCTGGAAAAAATGTGCAAAGAACAAGTCTCTATCAGACATCGCAGAAGAGATGGAGACAGAATCGGAAGAAGTTCTTCCGATCTACAATGTGATCATGCAGAATCCTGGGAAAACATTCGAAGAGATCTGCGAACTGGTCGTCGGTTAAAAATACAAGAATCCGGAACAACAGACAGTTTTGAAGTCTGTTGCCCCGGATTTTTTATAGTCGCCGATTTTTTCCGTTAGATTCCTTGGAACTGTACACTTGAAGAAATATCCTGCGCAATCTGTACAAATTATTTTCCTACAGTTCCTTACCTGTTGAATGGCAGTCAAACGATATATTCTATCCCTTCAAATTCTTTAAAGCGTCAGGATTCCCTGAGATGATCTCTCCAAGAGTCTGACATTTTTCGAAGTCCTGGCAGTCGCCGCACGTGGATACCTCTTTTTTTACCGCACACTGCCGAATCGCGCAAAGGTTGTCACAGTATATGGTTTTAATCCCATCAACACGGCAGCCTTCGCAATGAATATGTTCAGGCAGTATCGGAGCCTGATTTAATTCAGCCCATAGTTTTGCAGTTTTCTCACGCAAAGCCTGGTCGTCATTGATTGTTGCCAGATAAGCATCACAGGTTTCACAGTCCAGCCCGCAGTATGCAATCATATCTCTCATATGTAGATTCCTCCTTAAATTTTTCCACCTGTACGGTTACAATCCGAAATATCAGTTTTATGCAATTTATTGCAATAAAACCGATATTTCGGATTAGCAACCGTACAGCTGGAAATCTTGTTTTCCCGTTCCGTTCAGCCCCCGAAAAACGGAAAGCTTATCCGTGAATCACCTCATACCGCAATCGAAGATATGAGTTTTCCAAAACCACGCATTCCTGTAATTTCAGTACACCCAATTTTGATAATTCGCTTTCTGACAACAAGGATTGCCCGTCAATTAAGGTAGAAGTATCTTTTCCGCCGATTAAAATGGGCGCGACAACGATATCGATGTAATCGATCAGCTTTTCACGAAGAAACAGCCCGTTTAATGTACCGCCGGTTTGTATCGTGATCCTTTCACAGCCAAATTCTGATCTGAGTTTTGTAAGAACCTCTTTCAGCGACAGTTCTTTTTGATATATGATATGAAGATTATCTTCTTCCATTTCAAATGCCGGATGGTTTTCATTCGATGTAACCAGCACAAATTGTTTTGATAAAGCACAAAGATAACGTATGCCATGTTCCTTTAGATGCTGATTATCAATCGAAACAAAGGACACAGGCGTTTTTTGGGGCATGTCCTCTGTGTTCGCGCCGATCTTGGCCTGCACTCTTCCGGAATTCAGCGACCACAGATCTGTTGTCTGCTCTATCTCATAATATTGATGTAATCCTTCCTTCACTCCTGCTATTTTAGGGAAATCCTTATCCACGTCTAAATTGTCTGATGCGCCGGTGCTGATTTTTCCGTCAACAGACATCAGCATAAATAATGTCGTAACAGGTCTGTTCATTTTATACCTCCAATCGATTTGTCTATCTGATTGTAACACAGCACCAGGCATATTTCCAGAACAAAGAGTATCGCTATCCAATGGAAACCGCTTCCATCCGGTAAGCTTCCCCTACCTGCGTCTCCCACACATAACGCCCCTTTTCATCCACAGAAACCGGAACTTCCTTCCCGGCCGCGGACACCACAAGCTTCTCCCCGCAGCGGACTACAGCCCTTCCGCCCTTCTTCGCATAGAGAACCGCTTCCTTCAGCCTCCCGTCCTGCCAGCAGATATCCGCTTCAAATCCGCCTTCCGCGCAAAGCCCCGTCACACGCCCCTCTTTCCAAGAGGAGGGCAGAGCCGGGAGAAGGCGGATCTCGTCCAGATGGCTCTGCAGCAGCATCTGCGCGATCCCGCAGGCGCCGCCCAGGTTGCCGTCGATCTGGAATACCCAGGGAATGCCCGAGATCCTCTCCAGCGGCGGGTGCATGTCAAACAGGTTGGGGGCGGTCAGCTTTCCTAACAGGTCATGGATATACCGGACCGCGCTGTCCCCGTCGCCGAACCTCGCGTACAGGTTGATGAGCCACGCGCAGCTCCATCCCGTATGTCCTCCGCCGTGCTGCATGCGCCGCTCCAGTGCCTTTTTCCCGGCCTCCAGCAGCTCCGCATTTTCATATTCATTGATCTGGTTGGACGGAAAAATGGGGTAGAGATGGGAAAAATGCCGATGTCCGATCTCCCATTCCTCATAATCCTCCCGCCATTCCATCAGCTGTCCGTGCCTGCCCACGCCGAAGCCGGGCAGCTTTTCCAGGATCCGGACTGCCTGCTCTCCCAGCTCGGACTGCTTGCCGAGGATCCGTTCGCTCTCCAAAAACTGGATCAGGATATCCCGCAGGATCGCCGTGTCCATGGTGGAGCTCATACAGAGCCGCCCGGTCTTTCCATTTTTCATGATATATGTATTTTCCGGAGAAACGGACGGGCAGATCACCAGCGCCCCCTCATCCTCCATCAGGAAATCCCCGAAAAACTGTACGCATTCAAACAGGATCGGGTACATCCGTTCCAAAAAATCCTGATCCATCGTATACCGGAAATGCTTCCAGATGTGGGTCGCCAGCCATGCGCCGCCCATCACCCAATAGGTCGCAGGAATAGCCAGGTCCTGGGGAGCCGTATCCGCCCACACATCGGTATTGTGGTGGGCCACAAACCCGCGGCAGCCGTACATTTCCCGGGCCGTGCGCTTTCCGTTTTCCAGCATCCGCTCCAGATGCTCGAACAAAGGCATATGGCACTCGGAAAGGTTGCAGATCTCCGCAGGCCAGTAATTCATCTGGGTGTTGATATTGATGGTGTATTTGGAATCCCAGATGGGCTCCAGCTTTTCACACCAGATCCCCTGCAGATTGGCCGGAAGCCCTCCCGGCTGGCTGCAGGACATCAGCAGGTAGCGGCCGTATGCATAGTAAAGCGCCGCCATTCCATGATCCGTGCCGCCCTCCGCGATCCTGCGCAGACGTTCATCCGTGGGAAGCTGCTCCAGCTCCGCGGTCATCTGCGGATTCGCTCCATTCTCCGCAGATGCACAGCCCGGATCCGCAGCCGGACGCGGATTCGCTCCATTCTCCGCAGATGCACAGCCCGGATCCGCAGCCGGACGCGGATTCGCTTCATTCTCCGCTGACACACAGCCCGGCTCCGCAACCGACCGCAAATGTACTCCATTCTCCGATGCCCCGGCTCCCAGCACAAGCACCGACCGTCCGAACATTTCCGAATGCCTGCGGATATGCGTCTCCCGTACCTCCCCGAAGCCTTCCAGCGTCAGCCCCGCCATTTGCTCCTGCAGATATGCATAACAGTCGGTAATCTTTTTCTCCCGCAGCGGATAGGTGGTAACGCCGTTCACATAGATTACCGCCCGGTCGGCATTTTTGATCACCAGATGCTCCCCAATCGTCCGAACACTGCCGCCCTGTACGCAGGCCTTCGCCTGTATACAGAACTCGCTCCCGCCTTTTCCCAGATCTCCATCGATATAGATCGTATCCTCTCCCGCGCTTCCCGCACAGTTGTAGTATCTCCCTCTCGTCAGCAGACCCGACAGGGAAAGGCCCCCCGGCCTGTCCGCCAAAAATTCCACCGCCAGGGCATCCGCTTCCAGGGAAATGAAAGCCTTCATCATATAGTTGATCCCGTCCTGCTGATAACGGACCGTGACGATCCCATTTTCCAGATCCAGCTCACGCCGATACCCGGAAATCTCACCGCCGCTGTTTTGCATCTTGTAGGAAAATTCCCCCAATGTCTGGAACGGCCTCTGACTCTGGGGCGTTCCGGACAGGGCGTAAACACTCAGCTCTTCGGCCTCCTCGATTTTTCCTTCCTTTATCAGGCGTCGGATTTCCGGAAAATGCTTCGACGCATCCGGATTGATCCGGTCGATCGGACCGCCGTAGACCACACTTTCCTCGTTCATCTGGATCCTGCCTGTAAAGGGCTCGCCGTATACCATCGCTCCCAGACGGCCGTTGCCGAGGGGCAGCGCTTGCAGCCATTCCTTCGCATGATCTGTATAGAATATTTTGTACATTTTTCGCTCCCTCAATGGATACACAATTTCACATTCTCTCTCCAACGATTCTCCATCCCGTCAAATTCCCCCGCCGTATCGCCGATCGTCAGCTTCCGCTTTGCATCCTCCCATGTAAATTCCGTCAGGGCATACTTTCCATCCTCATACCGGTAATTATTCCCTTCGTCCTCATACAGCGTAAATGCCGCGTCCTTCCCCGGATATACATGGATCTCCAGCGGATTTTCATTTTTCTCATCCGCATAGGTAAGCCCTTTTTTCATGGGAATGATCGAGCCTGCCTTCACAAATACCGGCATCTCATCCAGCGGCGCGTCCACAGTCACAAACTGCCCGCCCTCGTATTTTTGGTCTGTCCAGTAATGATACCAGCCGTCCCCTGCCGGCAGGTAGCATGTCCACACCTTCTCCGCTTCCAGCTTCTGGTTCTCCTTCCCATAATACATGGGCTCCGTCACCGGGCAGATGAGCAGGCTCTTCCCGAACATAAATTCCTGATCCATGTTCCGCGCCTGGGGATCCGCCGCATAATCGAACAGGAGGCTGCGCATCATGGTTCCGTGATTCCGGTACACGTCCCCGGCCAGCGAATAAATATACGGCATCAGATCATACCGCAGCCGGATGTATTTCTCAATGGCATCGTAAAACGGCTCGCCCTGTTTCCCGAAGTTCCAGATCTCCCGCGGGGTGTCGGTGCCGTGGGAACGGAACATGGGGAGAAATGTACCCATCTCCAGCCATCTGACGTACAGCTCCCGATATCCGCAGTCCGACACGCCCTCGTTATAGTCCCCCTGCCAGAACCATTTCGGCGAAGGGTCCGTATTGCAGCCGCAGCCCCGGTTCTGCCATTTGCTGCCCACCGTGAAAAATCCCCCGATGTCCAGCGTCCAATAGGGATATCCGGACAGGCCCATGTTCAAGCCCTCTGTGATCTGCTTTTTCAGGGTGTCCCAGGACGCGTAGGTGTCGCCGGACCAGAGCACCGCGCCGTATTTCTGTCCCGACGCGTACCCGGAGCGGGTCAGGTTCAGCACACGGATGTCCTCCGTCTCCTTCCTCTGATTTTCATAGATCCCCTTCGCGTGCATCAGCGCAAACAGGTTGGCCTGCTCGGGCGGCAGATATTTTTTATGCTCATTTCCTACCAGCATGTAGCGCTCCCAGGGCTCCCGCTTCATGGCGCCGCCCCAGTCCGGGCCGCTGAACGGCTCCGTGGAATCGCACCACCAGGAGTCAAAGCCTCCGTCGAACAGTTCCTTTTTCGCCTGCTGCCAGTACATTTCCCGGGCCTCCTCGGAAAATGCGTCGTAAGTGGCATAGTCGTTGAGCAGATGTCCCGCCTCAAAAAATTCCGTATGATTCTTCCCTCCTGTATTCATGTTGGGCCACACAGATACCATGGAATGGGCGTGCATGCCGCGGATCTCCTCCATGCGCTCCTTCAGATCTCCATACCGCGACTTGTCCACCAGCTTTTCGCCCCAGTTGCCCGGATCCCAGGTGTTCCAGTCCTGCACCACGCAGTCCAGCGGCACGCCCAGCTCCCGGTATCTCCGCACCACATCGGCAAGTTCCTTTGCCGTATAATACTGCTCCTTGGACTGGATGTAGCCGAACGCCCATTTCGGCAGCATGGCCGCGCGCCCGGTGAGATTGCGGATCGTGCCGATGATCTCGTCGGGCGTCTGCTTTGCGATAAAATAATAATCCATTTGGGAAATGGTATCGAAAAACAGGTAGGAATCGTCCGGGCCGTCGTGGAAAGTCATCAGGCCGCCGCAGTCGAACAGCATCCCGTAGCCCTGGTCCGACAGGAGCACGGGCATGGGAATCCGCATGTTGTGCTGGTACAGGTACTGGTCATGTCCCCTGTAATTGTAGATCCCTTCCTCCGCCTGCCCCAGGCCGTAGATCCCTTCCTCCGGCTTCCACCGGAAATGCAGCCGCCCCTTGTATGCCTGGTGGTCCGACACCTGTTTCAGGTTCTGGATAAAATTGCGCTCTCCGTCTACAGTCTTTACCCGGTTGATGACAGGCGCCTCGTCTCCAGTCGTATAACGCATAACGTCGATTTTTTCCAGCTCCCTTCCGCCCTCCTCCAGGAGGAGACAGCCTCCGCCAGTCCGGCTGTCCGCCAGCCGCGTCCAGACGATCCGCCCGTCCGCCTTCAAGACCTCCGCCCGCACGCGGCTTGTCCGGATCTGAAAGCTATACTCTGTTTCTTCTATAGAATAAGGCACCGGGGCAAACGCCGTCCGGTCAATGAATGCCGATTCCGTTTCCGCGATCGGTTCCTGGCTGAACACGCACCGGAACACCTCTTCTTCCATAGGAATCAGACGCAGGAAAAACATTTCCCGTGTGAATTCCGCATAGCACTCTGTCTGTATACATTTCATAATATCATTCCTTCCTGTTCTTAATCCCACCTGTTTCATTCCCATTTCTTATTTAATGATGCAGGGTCATCCGCAAATGCTCTATCCATGATACACCCCATGATCGCCCATCGGCCTTTTGGGAAATGCTTCACCCTGCTCATCCATTTAAAATCATTTTCTCCACCCTTTTCATTTCATCCAGATGATCCCCGTGGACTGCCATCCGGAAAAATTCATCCCCCCGGATCCCTTTCAGCAGATAATGCTCCGATTCAATCTTAAAAAATGGTTTTTTCAGCATCTGCATGTACAAAAAGCTCCCCAACGGGCGCAGTGATCTGATGAAATCGTCATCCATGGGGCGCTCCAATATAAAATCATACGCATGCCATCCCGCCTCCGCGCACCTCTCCCGGGATGGGATGATCTCCAATATCTTCATGATTTACCTCCTGCCTCCTCAAAAAAACAATCCTCAGCCGCAATGCATCCCCTGCCCGTTCTCTGCCCAACCGCGGCCCATACTCCGTCAATTTTCCGCCGCTGCCGCGATCTCCCGCATGTTCCCAAGAAATTCTTCCACTTCCTGCTCTTTTGTCAGCGCCGATATGCTGATCCGCACCGTCCCGTGCTCCTCCGTTCCCATCGCCTGATGGATCAGCGGCGCACAGTGGAGTCCCGCCCGGACCACCGTTTCATACCCATTCTGCAGGATATAGGCAAGCTCCGAGGGCCGAAGCCCTGCCAGGTTCAGGCTCAGCACCGGCCCCAGATTTTCTCCCTTCTCACCGTAAACCGTTACGCCCCGGATGTCCGAGAGTCCGTCGTACAAAAGCCCCATGAGCCTTTGCTCTTCTTCCGCGATCTGCCTGACGCCCCGCTCCAGGATATATTCGACCCCCGCATTCAGCGCCGGGATCCCGTGCCCGTTCTGGGTGCCCGACTCATACTCATAATCTCCGTCCTCATAGGTCAGCCTGCTGCTGTCCCTTCCCGTCCCGCCGTAGCGGTAAGGCTGCAGCCCAACGCCTTTCCGCAGAAAATATCCTCCTGTCCCCTGGGGGCCGAACAGCCCTTTGTGCCCGGTAAATACCAGGGCGTCCGCATGCCAGGCATCGCAGTCTATGGGAATGCATCCCGCGCTCTGGGACGCATCCAGCAGGAACAGGATCCCATGCTTTTTCGCGATCTCCCCGAACCGGGCCGCATCCTGGATCATGCCCGTCACATTGGAGCAGTGGTTCAGCACGATCAGCCCTGTATCCGGTGTGATCCGCTTTTCCAGGTCCTCCGGACTGACCCGGCCGAACCGGCCGCAGGGCACGATCTCCACCTCCGCGCCTTCCGCGATCCCGTTATACAAAGGCCGCAGAACGCTGTTGTGCTCGGTCTGCGTCGTGAGGATCTTCTTCCCCCTTCTTTCCAGCCCATGAAAAATCTGGTTCAGGGAGTCCGTTGCCCCCGATGTGAAATAGATCCGCTCCGGGTCGCCAATCCCGAACAGCCTGCCCAGATTTTCCCGGCAGCGTGTAAAGATATCCTGCTCCCTGCCCTGCCCGCTGCTCCGGAACTGCCCGGCGGGCGGCGCAGAGAAAGCCGCAGTGTATGCGTCTGTCACACACTGCGGCTTCGGATATGTAGTTGCTGCGTTATTTAAGTAAATCATATCCAATTCCCTCTTGATCGCTGCCGGTCCGCCGCGCCGCAGAACTCTTCATTCCCGGCACCTGTATCTTTTCCTGTCAGCTTTCCGGCGCCTGTATCATCTCCCGTCAGCCTTCCAGCACCTTGAAATTCATAATCTCCGCCAGATCCTTCAATTCCTGCATATAGTCCCCGAATACCAGCACCTGGTGATGTCCGAAGCCTGCCAGATGATGCATATATCTTCTCGCGTCGTCCATCTGGATATAATAATACGGGCTGCAGTAAACCTCGTCGTATTCGGAGCGGAGCACCTGCCCCACCTTCACGCAGATCGTATCTCCCGCCGGGTTGAACCGGGCCAACGTCACATGATCCTGCTCATTTTCCGTAAAGTCCACCTGCAGCTTGCCGCCGAAGCCCTGTCCGGTAAACGCCCACAGCTTGTATTCCAGAGGCTTGGTGCCGTATCCGTTCATGCACAGCGCCGGAACCGCATGATGGATGCGCAGCAGTTCGTCCGTCTCGTGGTTCGGATTGCCCATAAATGCCGGACGGTGCGCCGCATACTGCAGAATGGTCATAGCCAGCAGGGCGTTCAGATCTTCCTCACAGCCGCTGGGGATTCCCTCGTCCTTCATCAGAGAATGGCACATGCAGGGCGTGAACTTCCGCTCCTGGGGGATCTCTGATGTACAGAGCTCGTGGCATGCCGTGGAAAATGCGTTGCAGTCGTAGATGTCCATCATTTTCTTCGCCGCCAGATAATATTTTACATCATTGATAAACCAGTCCGTGTTCACCTTCGTCTCTTTGGAGCCATTGATGATCCGGTCTGCGATCGGCTTTGCCTCTTCGTCGGTGACCTGGTCCATGTATTTGAAAATCTCGCGGAAGGGAAGCTTGATCACTTCGAAGCCATACCGCTGGCGCAGCACCTCCGGATCCCGGATCAGGCTCTGGATGCCGAAGGTGGGCTGTCCGCCTGCGGTCAATACCAACGCTCTCGTCTCGGATACGGCTTTTCGTACCCATAATAAATGTGCGATCTCATTCAGATCCCGGATATCCATTGCCACATACGCTTCCACGCCGATGTTTCTGCAGTATGCCGCAAAGTCGATCCCTTCATTTCCATTCTGCAAAATCACGATGGGCTTTTTGTACCGTTCCAGCTTCGGGATCCGCCAGTTCATGCAGAGGAAGAAATCCACCTGGTCCATGTCCTCTTCGATCTTCGCGAATACATCCTTTCCTACGATAAACTTTTCATCATAACGGGCGTCCACCGCTTCCAGGAAATGGATCTCCTCGGTTGCGCCTTCCAGCACCTTTTTTGCCGCCTCAAATGCCTGGTCAGCCGCAGCGGACTCCGCCTCCACGGTCATGTCCTCCTTGTACCCCGCGCGGCACGGCCCCTCCCAGAAATGGGAATGGGTCAGGCAGCCGACGATGGGACGCACGATCAGTTTTGTGTTCATTGCTAAATCTTTCATGATATGTTTCCTCCATTCATTCTTTCACCGCTCCGGAGGTCAGCCCTCCGATGATATATTTCTGCCCGACCAGATACACCAGGATCACCGGGATACAGGTCAGCACAATATCCGCAAATATGTAATTCCAGTAGTTCGTATTTTTCCCGAAGAACTGGTACACCGCCATGGTCATCGGGAAGAGCTTGCTCTTGGACGACAGATACAGCGGTGTCAAAAAGTCGCTCCAAACGCCCATAAACTGCAGGATAAAGCAGGTAAACAGCACCGGCTTGAGCATGGGCATGATCACCCGGAAGAACAGGGATAACGGCCCCGCGCCGTCCAATACCGCCGCCTCATCCAGCTCCACCGGAACGGACGAGATAAAGTTCCGGATCGTAAAGACACAGAACGGGATCATTGCGCTGGTAAATACGATCACGATCCCTGCCTTGGTGTTGGTCAGCTGGAATGCGCTCAGCACTCTCGACAGCGTGACGTAGTTCACAGGGAAGAACAGCCCGCAGAGCACGAAATAATACAAAAAGGAGTTGACCTTTGTCCGCCTCCGGCTCATGACGAAGGACGCCATGGCCGAGCTGATCACGCCGATCAGTGTGGAAACGCCGGCATAGACCAGGCTGTTGAGAAAGCCCTGGATCAGCTTTCCCTTCTGAATGACCTCGGTATAATTGGAAAACTGCCATTCTGTCGGCAGGGACAGGCTCATCCTGGCCGCTTCTCCCTTGGTCTTAAAGGAGTTGATCACCACAAGGTAAAAGGGGAGCACCACCGCAAGGCACAGCAGGATCATTACCACATGCTTCAAAACCGCAAGGATTCTTTTTTTCATCATTGCTGCACCTCCTGCTTACTCATATTTTTCACGATCAGGACACCCACCACCGCCGTGATCAACAGCAGGATCGTATTCAGCGCCGTGGACATTCCGTACTGTCCGGACGAATATAACTGGTAGGAATAGGTCGTGATCACTTCCGTCGCATGGCCCGGTCCGCCGTTGGTCAGAACGTAGATGATATCAAATACCTTCAATCCGTAGGTAATGCCGAATACCAGGTTGATCATCACAGAGCCCGAGATCATGGGCAGCGTCACGTACCGAAGCCTCTGCCAGAAATTGGCCCCGTCGATCTGCGCCGCCTCGTAGTAAGACCTTGGGATGGTACTCAGGCCCGCGATAAAGATGGTCATGACATAACCGATCCCTCTCCAGGCGTCCACCCCGAAAATGGATTTCCACACCACATTCAGGTCGGAGAGCCATTTCTGTTTCAGGAAATCCAGATGCAGAAATTCCAGTACCGTGTTGAGCATGCCGTTGTTGTAATTCAGGATCGAGGTAAATAAAATACCGATGATCACATACGGCAGAATGGACGGC
>CATLCV010000115.1 GCA_949893755.1 uncultured Lachnospiraceae bacterium
AGAAACAGAAGCCCCAAAAGAAGATATTTGTGTGACCGGCATTCATTATCGTTTGTGCCGGGGCGCATACCAAAGAAGATCAAGGAGGAGAGCTGGGCTGCGGCCCGGCATAATCACAAGTATGAAAAACCCATGACTTGAAAAGGAGCTCCCCTCATGATTTCCATAGCCATATGCGAGGACAGCATCCCTGTCCAGTCACAGATCGAATCCATCCTCCATGCCGCCTGTCCGGACTGCCCCACAGAAGTCTTCTCTTCCGGCGAGGAGCTGCTGGCACACGTCCGTTCCGGCCGGGAGCGCTTTCAACTGTATCTGATGGATATCTCCATGCCCGGCATGTCCGGGATCGAGGCCGCGGCGGCCATCCGGCAGTCTGACCCCTACGCGCTGATCGTCTACGTCACCGACCACAAAGAATATGTGTATCAGGTATTTGAGACACTGCCCTTCCGGTTTCTCATCAAGCCTGTGGAGGAATCCGCTCTGGAGCGTGTCCTTGCCGATGCCGTCCGGCACCTGGAAAGCCGCCTGCAGCTCTTTCATTTTCAAATTGAGCGCTGCCGGTATCAGATCCCGCTGCAGGAGATCCTCTATCTGGAATCCCGTCTTCGGGAGATTCATCTATACACAAAGGAACAGACCTGGCAGTTCTACGGAAGGCTGGGAGCCGTGGAACAGGAACTTGACCCCATGCTGTTCGTCCGGACCCACATGTCCTACATCGTGAACCTGGACTATATCCGGTCCATCACGGACACCGGGATCACGCTCCGCACGGGAGCCTATATCCCCATCAGCAAACGCTACCGGGAATCGGTGCGCGAAAAGCATCTGCAGTACTTAAAGTGGAGGGCCGGGCAATGACATTTCAACCATATATCACAGCTTATGACCTGCCGTTGAACCTGTTTCTGTGTGCCATTGACATGTGCATCCTGACCGAACTGATGCAGCGCATGTACGGTCCCGTACAGCATTTCAAAAAAGCAGTCATTTGTACCGCCGCACTGCTCATCCTGGCTCTGATGCTGCTGCCGTCCTCTTATGAGAACAGCTTTTTTACCGTTCCCGCCAGCTTCCTCCTGCTGGGGTTTTATCCAAAAAACGGCCGGAAAAAGCTGCTGTTTTCGTGCTGTCTGTTCACCGTCTGCAACTCCTACCTGCTGATCCTCAATGATATCACCAATCTCCTGCCCCGGGGAAGGGTCTGGGTCATGTGGTATCTCATCGGCTATCATATGGGGCTCTGGGCGGTCCTGTTTTTGTGCCTGCGGCTGTGCCGGGAAACGGACACGGACCTGCCCCTTTCCCTGTGGTGCAGCTTCCTTCTGATCCCGGTGCTCACCCTGGGATGCTCCTTCATCCTGGTGCTGGTGTTCGAGAGCAGTCCCCTCTCCCAGCCGTCTTTAAGCATCCTGCATATGATCCTGCAGACCACATTTTTCCTGATCAATGTCCTGGTATTCGACCTGTTCCGGCGGTTTTGCATTTATGCGGCAGACCAGCGGGAAAAGGATCTGCTGGAGCAGCAGGTGGAATACCAGCAGTCATATTACAGGGGGCTGTCCCAGGCCGCGGAGCAGACCCGGCAGATCCGCCATGACCTGAAAAATCATCTGCAGACCATTTCCCTTTTATACGAGGGCGGAAAGCAAAACGAGCTGGCGGAATATCTGCGGGATACCTGGGATGCGCTCCGGCAGACCGAGCAGTTCGTCATGACCGGCAATCCCTCCCTGGATGCCCTGCTCAATCTCAAGCTCGGCGAAATGAAACGATCTGGCATCCGCTGTACTCCGGAGATCGCCATTCCGCGGGAGCTGGGTCTTCCCTTTTCCGATACGGTCACGTTGGTGGGAAATCTTCTGGATAACGCGATCCATTCCTGCCAAAAGATTTCCGGGGATCCGGCGATCCGGCTTCAGATCTCTTATCAGGAGGGGACGCTGCTGCTTTGCATGGAGAACCCCTGCGTGGAAACGGAGGCCGCGCCCTACGGGATCGGCATGAAAAATGTGGAGAAAATTGTCCGGAAATATGACGGGATCCTGCGGACCGAATGCGACGGCGGGATGTATTGTACGAATGCGGTGCTGTATGGTTTGCACGAAAAAGCCGACTGCCGAAAATAAATTTGCGCATTCTCTTTTTTCCTATTGCTGCCGTTCAGAATTGTTTCAAAAATTGAAAAACGCGTTCAGATATGATATGATAAAATCATAAATCTGCCATAGTATTCCTTTGCGGAAAGTCTATGAAAACCTCCGCAGAAGGCATGATCATGACACACGAAAGGAGTTTTTTTCATGAACGCAAAACTGCTGCGCCGCATCTCGGTTCTGTCTGCGGCCGCGATATTCCTGTTAACTGCCTGCACCAATGAGAAAGACGATACCGGTGAGCCGGACCTGACCTGGGGCACACGGACCGGCTATGAAAGCTTTCTAAAGCTGGCGGACAAAGCTTATCCTGAGATCCGTCTCGGTTTTTCCACCTATGCGGGAACCAGCCCCACCAGCTATGAATGGGCTCAGATGCAGGGAAACGATATCCCGGACATTTTTGTCACCTCCCAGGTCCTGGACCCTGCGCTTGCAAGTGAACGGCTGGCAGACCTGTCCGGCTTTGATTTTATAGATGAGATCTGTCCGGCGTTTGTGGAAGATGCCTCTGTGGACGGCGGAGTCTATCTTCTGCCCGTCAGCACCTCCCTGCATGGGATCTACTACAATCAAACGCTGATGGAGGAGAACGGCTGGACGGTGCCTGCTGATTTTGACGAGCTGGAGGCGCTGTGCCGACAGATTCAAAAAGCCGGGATGACGCCCGGACTGGTGGGGACCCGGTTCAATGACGACTCTTTTTCCGCGGTTTTCAACCTGGCCAAGACCGGCTGGTTCTCGACTCCGGAAGGGGCTCAGTGGGAACAGGATTTTCTGTCCGGCAATGCATCCGCCGCAGGGACGTGGGAGGATACCATGGACTATGTCCAGCAGTACATCGATATCGGAATGTACTCCGCGGACCCGAAGGAGCGGAGCGCTCAGGATCTGATCACGGAGGAGCTGGGAGACCGGCAGGCCATGTTCTGCACGTCCATGCTGGAGGTCAGCAAAACGCGGCTGTCTGACGGCGATCGGCTGGGAATGATGCCTTACATCAGCGAGGACGGCAGTAATAATATCTATATTTATCAGCCGGTCAGCTATATCGGCATCAGCAGCCGGCTGACGGAACCTGGCAATGAAAAAAAATTGGAGGACGCGCTCAAGCTTTTGTCTCTGCTCTATTCCCCCGAGGGGCAGGACACCTTCATTACCGATCAGACGCTCTGCAGGCTGAGCGTACTGGCAAGCGCAACAGCCGAGGAGGATTCCCTGATTTATGACGCGCTGCTGGCTCAGCGTGACGGCCGCGTCTTTCCGGTCACCTTTACCCGATGGGAAAATATTCTCTATGACATGGGAAAGGTCTGCAAACGGTGGTTCGGCCGGGAGGAAGGACTGGGCACCGAGAAATGCATCTCTATCCTGGACAAACTGGAGGCCCGGGAGCTCAGCAATGCGGACATCAAGGATCTGTGCGAGTGCACCGCGGATTTTACCATTGAGGAAACCGCAGTGCTGGCTGGAAAGGCTCTGGGAAGCAGTGTGGGCGCGGACGCGGCCATGATCCCTGCCGCTACCTTTTATAAGGAGCGGGAGCTGGGGGCCGGCATCAGCGGAAAGCTCTACAAGGGCACGGTCACTGCCGAGACGGCCAGCACCATTTCCCCGGGACACGACGGAGCATATGCCATCCTGACCATGACCGGAGCCGAGGCCAGGGAGCTGGCAGAGGAGGGCTATGACCTGGGCGGAGACGGAAGGCCCTATCCCTATATCCTTGTGACCAGGGGCGGCGCTGAGCTGGAAGACAGCCAGACCTATGAGATCGCTTTTCTGATGCAGAGCTATACCCGCGAGGTGGGCGAGCTCTACCACGCCCGGGAGGAGGAGGGTTCCTTCCGGTATTTCCTCCGGGAATGGCTGAGGGAACAGCAGAGCGTCTCCCCGAACGGGAATCCGTGGGAATGAGTTCTCTTTAACTGTCTGATATCTAAATAACGGCTTTTCCCTATGGCGGTTTCGCCGCAGGGGAAAGCCGGTTCAAATGTCACTCATTAGGAAAAGTCAGATTTTCGTTATCCTGAGATAAATCTCTGACGGATACTTTTCTGCCTATTTCGTTTTCGATCTTCTCTCCACCAGTTCCGCGGTAATCTTATCCATCGTTTCAGGATCAAGTTTATACTTCAAAAGCGGAATCAGTGAGATAAAAAGAATCACTGCCGGTACAAGATTTACAATGGCATTGATTGCGTTTACTGTTCCTGCAGACTGCGCTTCGTTGGCAACATATCCTACTGCCATCAGAAGCGGTACGCCTACGGCTCCTGTCACTGCGGATGCGAGCTTCACTCCAAAGGACATCATGGAAAATGCCAGCCCGTCGTCACGGATCCCGTATTTCCAGTCGCCGTACTCCACACAGTCACAGACAAGTGAATATGTGATACTTCCTGATGCCCCCACAAAGCCGATTCCCGCAGAGAGAACGATCACAAGCATATCCGCACCTGCCGGTACAAAGAATAGGACCGCCAACAGGATGATACTTACAAGATTGAAACCGATAAACACTTTCTTTTTCCCAAATTTTCCTGTCAAAAATGGAATCGGGATATTTCCCAGCATCTGTGCAAAACTCATAATGGAAAATACAGGCGCAATCAAAGTATAGGAACCTACGACATAAATAATGTAGTAACTCAAAAGTCCAAATCTTCCGATGATGGAAACGCAGGATAAAAATGTGGTTGCCACCGCTATCACAAGCTGGTCATTGGACAGTGTAAGGCGAAGCGACTGCAGTAAAGACTTCTTCTCTTTTTTCTCCTGATCAGCCGGTTCTTCTGTTTCGACAGATACTTCCCTGCATTTCCATGCGGCCAGCCAGATCATTGGAACAGTAACGAGCGCGGCCAGCAAGGTGCCCCAGAAATATCCTCTGGCATTTGGAACTTCTCCGCCTGAAAAATAGAGGATGACCGGCATCAGTACCGCCGCAATGGCAATCTGTCCAATCTGGTTTGCGATCTGCGCAATGGAGATTACTTTCATCTTGTTATTAGAATCATTGGTAATTCTGTTTACAAGACCATTAATTGCGACCTGCACAACTGTGTATGCCATTCCGGCGCCAATATAACAAATTCCGCAGATAACAACTTTCAATGTGCCCTGCAGCGGAAATACGGTAAATGTCAGCAGGTTAAACACTGCAAGGAAGGGAGGCCCCACAACTAGCCAAGGGCGGAATTTTCCAATCCTAGTATGGGTCCTGTCTTCGATGATGCCCATCATCGGGTCGTTCACCGCGTCCCAGATACGCGCGATCAGCATGATCAGCGAGATGGCCGAAGCCGCCAGTCCTACGACATCTGTATAAAATAACATCAAATAGTTATTAATCATGTAGAAACTTGCATTCGCTCCGGAGCTTCCGATTGCGTATGCAATGGTTGAAGTTGTATTTAGTTTCTCTCTGGAAACTGCTGTCTGTTTCTGACTCATTTTTTCTCTCTCCTTTTTATAATTCATGTGCTCCAATCTCTAAATCGTTTAGGAAATCCAGAGACCGCCATTCCTTTTTTCTGCTAATGTGCTCCAATCTCCAGTAAGATTCCTGCTTCCTCTTCCAGGTCCGCATATGCCACAATGGGCCTGTTATCCGGAAATTTCGTTTCCAGACGCGGTTTTCTTCCGGATACTCTTTCTGCCATTGCCAGAACATCTTCATAAGATTCGTCTGTCTTCAAGATCACATGATGGATTCCGGGGCCTTTCTCATTCAGATAATCCATGTAGATCGACGGCCCTGTCGGTTCTATCAGCTCAATCTCATATGTACTGCTCCGGAATATCGCCGTGCGCATGGGAAGTCCTGGTCCGATCTCGCCGTTTACAATCTTATCGTTGAAAAAGGCTCCGTCCCCAAATTCAAACGGACCGTATCCCATTTCCTCCTGATAAATCTTCACCGCTTTGTCCAGATCACGCACCACGATCCCCAAATGAAAGATTTCGTTAAATTTCATAGTCTGTACCTCCTTTATATGGCCTAATTCTATAATATTTCGTAAATTTAAAATTGTATGTAAACTATCACTGACCCGGTAAATTTTTGACATTTTCTGTGGGATGTGGTAATTTGATATTAAAGGGCACACCTGACCAGGGGATGTCCTGTGATACTTTGAATGATACTCGTGAAATCCCTAAGAGAGGGGGAGCCTGAAAATGAGACTGGAAAAAATATACAATCGTCCGCTGCTGGAAGACGAGATGCTGCTGAAGAAAAGTTATAAAAAAGAAAATTTGTTTTTGTGGGAGAAGCCCATGACATTTACGGAATATGAACAATACAAAGCCGAAGGATTCGTCATCCCCACTCCTACCGGGCATTATTATAAAGAAAAGTCCATCGGCCGGTTAGGCGTGACCGTAAACGATGTCATCTCACCTTCCCATACGGATGTCATAATCCACACACGGTACAGCTATCCAGTGCTGCACAACCATGATTATATTGAAATCATCTATGTTGCCGTGGGAAGCTGCCAGCATTTTTTTGAAAGAACTTCCTTTGAAATGAACGAAGGAGATATCTGTATCATGGCACCCTTTACCCTGCATGCCCTCTCATGTACCAATGATGAGAGCTGCATTCTCAACCTGATGGTAAGCAAAAAGGTATTTGACCAGAACTTTCTGGATCTGCTGCGCGGTGGAAAAGTGGTGTCGGAGTTTTTGGAAAAGATCATCTATCAGCACACGGTAAACCCGTATATTTTGTTTCCGACAAAACAAGATCCATGGCTCCTGGAACTTGCCAGACGGCTGCTCACCGAAAAAAAACTCAAATTGCATGCTTATGAGTATTCCATCAGCCTGCTTGCAAATGAATTTCTGCTCCACATTTCACGCGAATATGAAGCCCTTGCTATCGTACCGGATCAGCAGGGAAACTCCCAGAACACATTGATCGTGGCGGTTTTAAGTTACCTGAGTGTAAACTACAGTTCCTCCACCCTGCATGACACCGCCTCGTTTTTCGGTTATTCCTCTGCGTATCTGAGCAGGTTCATCCGGGAAAACACCGGCAAGACATACAATACGATCATTACGGAACTTCAGATGGATCACGCCATGAAGCTTTTGAAATCGGGAGAACATAATCTGACTGAGATCGCGCATACGGTAGGCTGTTTTGATTCCAGTCATTTTAATAAGAAATTCAAAAATTTTTACGGAATATCACCAAAACAATATCTTGCGTCCATTACATAAACAGCCCGGAAATGACAAAAAATCAGAAAAATACCTGCCGATCTGTGATTGCCCTTGATCGGCAGGCATGGTGCGCAGGTTAATCCTCCAGATTTAACCATTTAATTTCGTCTTTTGTTAATTCTATTTTAGATGCCTCAAGGGTCTGGCGGTACATCTGCGCATTTTCACCGCCTTGGAGCGGAATAACCTGTAGTTCTTGGCCGAAGAGCCATGCCATGGAAATCTGCGCAACAGACACGCCATATTTCCTGGCCGTTTGTTCCGCGCGGGCAAGGCGCTCGAAATTTTCATCCGCATAATATCCTTTCATTCCAGGAGGGCTTAAGAGCTTTTTTGCTGCTTCTTTATCATTGCTTTTAAACATCCCGGAAATAAATCCGCATGACATAGATGAATAGGCAAATACCGGCATCTTCTGCTCAATCAGCCACCGGCGGTCCCCGGCATGTTCAGGGCCTGTAATCGACACGCCTCCGCCCCATGGGTCGTTAATCTGGTGCGCAAGACTATAGTGCGGGCTGATTGCCCGAAACGGCTCCATTCCATTGGCTTTGGCAAATGCATTGGCTTCGCGCACTCTGTCCATGGACCAATTGGAGGCACCGTAAATGCCTATTTTCCCTTCCTTCTTTAACTGGTCTAATGTAGGGATGATTTCGCTGACAGGGACATCCGGGTCATCTCTGTGCAGCATATAAATGTCAATATAATCTCTTTTTAATTTTGCCATAGAATCATGGAAATCGCTGAGCAGATCAAAAGAAGTCACACGCTTCCTGTAGGGATTCTGATGGCAGCCTTTTGTCAGAATTACTGCTTCACCGGTTCTGTTTCTGGATTCCAGGTAGGATCCCAAAACCTTTTCTCCGTATCCGGCGGAGCAGTCAAAGCTGTGCAGCCCCATATCCCATAACTCATCAATGACGGCAAACTGTTCTGCCTGTGTCAGATCCGTATGAATCCAGGGAGTGGTTTCATCTGTAAATAAAGCAGAAGACGTACCGATCATAATTGGTGCAAGTTCAACATTCAATCCTTCAATTTTCATCTTCGTCACCCTTTCCGCACTGTAAGAAACTTTATGGAAATATCTTGTTTTCTTCAAACAGATTACCACTTCTGTAAGAAAATGATTGTAAATTTTAAAGGAGAATGTTGTAAAATTTTTACTTCATGGATAGCCTGGTGTATATTGAGAAATTTCCACCTGTATACAATAAGTATATATTTCCGTGGTATAATGAATTACGCTGAAGCGCAAGCAGGTCATCCATTTCCTGACGGAAGTTGGTGACAAAAATATAGTATCTGTAACAAGAATTTCCCATATCACTCATGAGGAGGTGAAAAAGATGGCAATGCATGTATTGATCGTAGAGGATGATCCTGCTCTGCGCGAAACTATTTCCGACTATTTTGGAAGCAAGGGCTGGCAGATCACCGAAGCGGCAAATGGGGAGGATGCCCTGGAAAAAGTAAATGAAACCTCCTTCCAGCTGATCCTGCTGGACGTCATGCTCCCGAAGCTGAATGGATTTGCCGTATGCCGGCGGATCCGGGAGGACAGCGACGTACCGGTCATTTTCATCACGGCACGGGTCATGGAGGAGGACGAACTGAACGGCTATTCTCTGGGCGCCGACGATTACGTGACCAAGCCCTTTTCCCTGCCGGTGCTGTACGCCAAGGCCATGTCCCTGATGAGCCGTGTCCGGGGGGAGGCCCCCTTTCGGAGTCTCCGCCGGGGCGATCTGGAGGCGGATTTCAGGAAACGGCAGATCCTGGTGCAGGGAGCCGCTCTGCCGCTGGCGCCCAGGGAATATGAGATGCTCCTTTTCTTTATGGAGAATCCAGGCCGGGTCTTCAGCCGGGAGCAGCTCCTGATCCGGTTCTGGGGGTATGATTTTGAGGGAAATGAGCGGGTCGTGGACAACCACATCAAGATGCTCCGGAAAGCAATGGAACGCAGCAAATGCAGCATCCGGACCTTCCGAAAGTCCGGGTATTGTCTGGAGGTGACGAAATGAAAACGAAGAAAAAATGGATCCGTACATTTCTGCCGGTACTGGCAGGATTTCTGGCCTTGTATCTGGCGCTGACGGGGATCGCTACATATCTCATCAAGGAAACATTTATGGAACAGTTTGAAACAGATTTTACAGCCGCAATCGCTTACACGGAAACATCCTTATGCAATAATGCAGAATATGAAGCATGGCTGGCGCAGGGAAACAGGACAAAAACTGCCTCCAACCGCTATGACTATGTTCTGAACGCTAATACAAGGTCTTACACTGCCTATTTCCAGCTCTCCTTCGCATTGTTTGACGAAAAAAGGGGCCTCCTGTCACGGAGCAAAAATATGCTCACTTTTGAAAATCCGGAACCACATCTACATCGCGATAATTACCCCATGGATGATTATCTGAATCCGGATGAACTCAAAGAACTGGCCCACTATGTATATCTGCAATACGAATGCTATTGCAGAAAATGGGATCCTTCTTATGCGAAAAAAGGAGCCCTGTCGGTAAATAGCCCTATGGATTACCGGATCACTATGGCATTTGAAAGAGGAAGCAATATCCCGGCTCAGATCATAGTACAGGAAATGAACTCAAGCCAGGAGCAGGGATCAGACGAAAGCGCCCCCGAAGAGTCCAATGCAGGCACAGAGAGCTCCGCAGCAGGCAGTCTCGAGACAGACGGCTCCAAAACAGACAGCTCCGAAGCATCCTCAGACAGCCAGACGCTCTCCGGATATGAGCAATTTATGCAGATTACCAATCGCAAATGGGAGGAGCACAGCACGATTGTCTGGACATGGACAAATCCGGATATTGATATTTCCAGGATCCCACAGGATGATTTTGTCAGGATGGAGTGCTTCCCCGGTTCCACTTTTCCGTATCTCTCGCTCGGATATGACCCCTGGCTTTCCTGGCAGGAAAATCCCTTTCTTCAGAACCAGCAGCTGGACAGAGACCTGTTCTATACACAGACCAAATACAATGCGGCCGCGATCGAGTTTCCGCCTTTCCAGCCTCAGACAAAAAGGGTCTCTGAAATCTTCATTCCTCAGGATGATACGCTCGCGGGCCCCTATTATCTTGTTGCGGCTGTGGACTGCCATCCCTGGCTTGCCGCCATGGACTATATGAAGTACTTCTATCTGCTGGGCTTTGCCTGTATGCTGGTATGCGCAGGTGTCTTAGCCTTTGCCATCCACCGGACCAATCTCCGGCGGGATGCCCTGGAGGAAAACCGCCGGGATTTCACCAATGCCATCGCCCATGAGCTGAAAACGCCCCTGTGCGCAATCCGCGGCTATGCGGAAAACTTAAAGGAGGACACGGTGCAGGAAAAGCGGGATCATTATCTGGACCAGATCATCCTTAAGACAGAAGAGATGGACGGCCTGGCCGCGGAAATGATCTATGTGTCCCGTCTGGATTCGGAAAAGCTGGTTCTGAAAAAAGAACCGGTCTGTCTCAATGATCTGATCCAGGCACAGCTGGAAAAGCTAGATGATGTCATTTCCGGCAAAAAGCTTCTGGTATTGTATCAGGCGGAGGAGGAATTTCATGTAACCGGCGACCGGAAATACCTGGAAAAGGCAATCTGTAATCTGCTGTCCAACGCAATTTCCTACAATACAGAAAGCGGGACGATCCGGATCATCGTCGGCAGGGACCGGTGCAGTATGGAAAATACCGGGGAGCATATTCCGGAAGCGGATCTGCCCCATGTGTTTGAAATGTTCTACAGCGGGCAGAGGCATTTCGGAGATGAGGAAAAGCACTTAGGGATGGGTCTGTATCTCACCCGGAAAATCTGCGCCCTGCATCATCTGTCTCTCATCGTGCAGAATACAGAAATGGGGGTGCGGGCTGAGATCTCGCTGTAAGGAGTTGTAGAAAAATAAGAATCTCCCATCGAAACAGGTGTTTGAAATACCTGATATTCTTTGGGAGATTCTTGTTGTTCCTTCGTATTTTATCATGATCAAAACGATGACAGACAGCCTAATTCCATACCGTGACTATTTTGTGATTAAAAATGTAGCACTCCCAGTACGATCCCCGCGATCAGGCAGACCAGGCTGACACCCCAGATCCAGAAGAAAGAAGCCTTGATATGATCCTTGATCTCCACGCCTGCCAGTCCGGTTCCCAGGAATGTGGCGGGTACGACAGGGCTGATAAAGGTTGCGCAGTTTCTGCACACCACCATTGCGATCGCCGTATGCGCCGGATCTACTCCGAACTCATTCCCGATTCCGATCAGCACCGGAAGCAGCCCGAAGAAATACGAATCCGTACAGAACAGAAGTGTCAGCGGCACAGACAGCACCCCAATGATCAGAGGCAGGAACCGTCCCATAGAATGCGGGATAAAGGCCGCAAGCACATTTGCCATATGCACCATGATCTCGCTCTCCTCCAGAACCCCCAGAAATACTCCTGCCGCCAGAATGGTAGATGCCATCATAAGCGCCGGTCCGGAATGAGACTTGATGATCTTATTCTGCAGCTTCGCACCCGGATAATTGACCAGCAGTGCAGCCGCACATCCGATCATAAAGATATAGTAGGACGGCACATCCAGAAAGATCAGGCAGACTATGACGATCAATGTCAGGACGGCATTGAACACAAACAGCCCAGGTCTGGCTAATTCCTTTGACTCCGCATTTTCTTCAGAATCTTCCTCCGTAGTTTCCCCGTTCTTTTCAGTCTCTGCGGATTTACCAAATGCAGACGCGCCTGCCCCGGTTTTCAGCACAGCGTCACCTGCAGATACCGCCGCTGCAATTCCCGCGCCCCGTTTCTTCTCAATATTCCCCCAGACAAATGCCGTTGCAAGGGCGATCACCACCCCCACGATCTGCATGGGCAGGATCTTCATCCAGAGTTCATTCGGGTCAATTCCCAGCACGGTAGCGGAACGCATCGTCGGACCGCCCCAGGGAAGCAGGTTCATGACGCCCATTGCGGTTACACAGATCAGCAGAAGCGTTGTGGGACGCATGTTCAGCCGTTTGTAGACCGGAAGCATTGCCGGGATCGTGATCAAAAATGTAGACGCTCCCCCTCCGTCCAGATGGCCGATCATTGCGATAATGCAGGTCATCATCGCTACTCCCACCACATTGCTTCCTACTTTTTTCATCAGCGCGTTAATGATCCTGTCAAACATTCCCGCATCGGTCATAATCCCGAAGAACAATACAGAAAAAATAAACAGCGCGGCCGTAGAATGCACGCCGGCAACACCGGCCTGAATAAATTCCCCCATCTCACTGATGGTAAATGTCCCGGTAGCCACCAGAAGCGCCGCAGTCACCGTGGACACCCCGATAAAAGCCAGCGCCGGCACCGTTACATTGCGCAGCAGCAGAACAATAATGGTAATAATTGTCGCGAACCCAAGAAGGGCAAGCATTGTTTCATTCATGAATCCATCCTCCATTTCCTTTTTTGTTGATGTCTCCATTATAAAAGCCCAACCTTACACCCCAAAGTATTCCTCCTTACAATTTGTTAAGAGAACTCGTTCTGAGTGTTAAGGTCAGGCTCTTTCGTTCTTTGCCGTTCACACGGTCCGATTGTTTTTCTTTTTCCGTATACATTCACTGCCTGCCGCAGTCCCGGATCACTTCCAATATGGCAGTATCCGAAACCGGCTTCATCAGATATCCGTCGATCACCTTCTTCTGCTTTGCCTCAACGATCTCCTTCGTAAAGCAATCCACCATCACAAGCTTGAGCATTTCCGGATATCTGCCCTGCACGGACATACAGAAATCCACCCCGCTGCCATCCTCGATGCTTGCGTCAATTACCAGGACATCCGGGGCCTCGCCTTCCAGAAGCCGGTGCAGTTCCTTCTTCTCCCTGCATGTAAAAATCCGCAGGTTTTTCAATTTTGAAAAATCTTTTTCCAGCATCTGCAGGATCTTCACATTATCATCCGCAATGATCAGCTTCAATTCCTCCCCCCGGCCCCGGCGGATCATTTCTTTTTCGCTTCCGGCCTCCATGACCGGCAGGAAAACAGAGAAAGAGGTTCCTCTCCCCGCTTCACTCTCTGCATGGAGGTATCCCCTGTGGGATGTCACGATCTGCTCTGCAAGGGCAAGTCCGAGCCCGGTGCCCTCCCCTGCCTTTTTCGTAGTATAAAACGGGATAAAGATCTGGCGCAGGGTTTCCGAATCCATCCCGCATCCATTGTCCGTGATCTGAATCTGTAAATACCGCTTCCATTCTCTTGATATACCTGCAGCTTCCAGATCCGGGATTTTCAAAAGCTCCGACCGTTCTACACAGGCTGCCCGGATCTTGATACAGCCTTCCTGTTTCCCGATGGCATGCACCGCATTCACGCAGATATTCAGGATCACCTGATTGATCTGGGTTGCGTTTCCCAGAATGGTTTCTCCCTTGAGATCCATCTCTTTCTCCAGATGGATCTGTACCGGGCAGATAGATTCCGCCATCTTCATCGCCCTGGAACACAGCTTTTCTGCCGGGATGCTCTGGTAGACCGTTTCCACATTGCGCCTGCTCAGCGAAGCGATCTGGCGGATCACGTCCTTTGCCTTCTCAGATGCTTCATAGATTTCTTTTGCACTGTCATATGCGTCGGAATCTTCCGGGAATTCCATCATCAGCAGCTCCGCATAGCCCATGATCGGGGTCAGAAAATTGTTGAATTCATGCGCGATCCCTCCTGTCATCGTTCCCATCACCTGCAGCCTCTGCTGGTGAGCAAGCATTTCTTCTCCCCGATGTATTTCCTCCAGCTTCTCATTCAATTCACGTAGAGAACCAATTTCCTCCAATGCCCTCTTCCGGTCAAGCAGCAGTTTTCCCACGACCGCGGCCAGCATGCCCAGGGCAGCCAGCGCTCCGATAAACAGAAGTGAAACCTTTCGAAAACCTGCTTCGATCGGACTGCAGAAATCATCGTATTCCACCACGGAACTGATCACCCAGAAATCATTCCCCACATCCACAGGCGCATAAGCGCTGATCTTTTTTACACTGGTCAGGGAAGGACTTCCCCACCAATAGGAATAATATTCCGATATCCCCTTGCTCCCGCTGCACTGTTCCCGCACCATTGCTTCCAGGCTGGAATAATCCAGATCCGGATACAGCTTCCTCCGGCCGTCAATGACATGGATTCCCCACTGCTCTTCTTCCGGATGCATCAGGATCAGCCCCTGGGAATTTTTCACCATGATATATCCATTGGTCCCGATCCGTATTCCGGAGATCAACTGCTGGTAATACTGCTCTGCATCCACTGCCAGACACAGACAGCGGTTCCCATCCAGAAGCTTTTTGAACACCAGATACTTTTTCCCACTTTCCTCCTCATACTGGAAAATGCTTTCCGTCTCACTCATCTCCGTGATCAGAAGCGGATTTATGAATCTTGCGCCCTTGACCGAATCTATCAGATTTCCCTCCGTATCTTCCCAGAAAATGTCAATCTCAAACCCTTTTTTTGTTTCCAGATACCGGGCATAGAGTTCCTTTTCAGGCCGGGTCTTTGGCATACTGCATAAAAAAGCCAGATTATCCCGATATTCTGACAGAGAAAGTTCCATATTTTCCGCCAGGATTTCTGATGTGTTCAAAAGCTGTTCCTTTTGATTCTCCATAATTTCATCCCGATAATCATCCCAGATCGCACACCCCATGCTCAGGATCACCGCCAGAACAATCAGAAATGAAATAAAGGATATAGACTCAATCCAATTTTTTTTCATTTTTATCAGTCCTTTTCCTCTTCATACATTGACTTGGCTTTCCTATAATATTATAATATTTTTAACAAAGCGTACAGTCTTTTTAGGAACCGCAGGTTAAAAATTCATCTTCTGCTGTTCTGAATTGCTGCAAGAATACAAGTACCCCCGGAGGAATCCCTCATGTCTGATAAAGTACTTATAGTCGATGATGATCCCGCAATCTGTAAATTGCTGGAAAAAGTGATGAAAAGCAACGATCTGGAAACTACCGTAGCCACCAGCGGCGCCGACGCGCTTGCACTGATCAGGACCCATGCCTTTGACATTATCCTGATGGATGTCATGCTGGGAGATATGGAGGGTTTTGAAGTGATCAAAAAAATCCGCAGTCAGGGGATCAGTACCCCTGTCATGATCGTCAGCGGAAGAAATGAAGACTACGATTCCCTTTATGGCCTGTCACTGGGTGCCGATGACTACATCACAAAGCCATTCCGCCCGCTTGTTCTGGGCGCGAAGGTGAAGGCGCTGATCCGCAGGAATAAGAATCTCATCCTGGACAGTTCTGACACCCTGGAATGCGGGCCCTTCCGGTATGATACCTCTGCAATGCGCTTTTATAAAAACGGCGAAGAACTGATCCTGTCTTCCAAAGAGAGTGCCCTTCTCCTGCTCTTTATGAAGCATCCCCAGCAGGTCTTTACCAAGGATATGATCTATGAGCATGTCTGGGGCAATACCATCGCTGTGGATGACAACGCGATCATGGTCTATATCAACCGTCTGCGCGGCAAAGTGGAAGATGACCGCCAGACTCCGAAGCATATCATCACCATACGCGGGCTCGGATACCGTTTTGTTCCATAAGCGGCTCATACAAACGTTCCCTGTTGAGTCAAATATCCATGCAGGCATGGCTGCCTGGCTCGTTGCTTCGCGGGAATAAAAACAGGAGGCATGAAGTCCGACTTACAAGCGGATCTGCCTCCTTTTTTCTGACGCTCGGCCTATCTGAAATTCACTCTGTACAAGCCCCTTTCACTCTCTGTCTCCATTCCCGCAGATATGCATAGACACTCTCCGGAACCAGAACCTTTATCTTTTCAAATTCCTCTGCCATCAGACATTTCCGCACCTCGGATGCGCTGATCGGCACGCTGCCCTCCTGTTTCCGCTCAATCTCAGCCACTTCAATTCCATAGGAAGGCAGAACAGCCTGCATGGCTTCATTATATCCTTTCGTCACCTTACAGTATGGTTCGCTTCCCACAAAGCGTTTTGTAATTCCCAATTCCGGTGCGATCCTTTGGCCAAACAGTTCCAGGTCCAGCCTGCAGTTTGCCTTCTGTCCCTGCATCTGTTCTTTAAAAAAATACGTAGGGAAGGTCGCCGCTGAAATCATATAGTCCTGTGTCCTGTGAAGTATGATCCGATCCAGTCCCCGGATTCCCTGCCGAACCATTTCATAACGTTCCTCCGCAGAAAACATCCCGCGTCCATCCGATAAAATAAACAGGTGGAGAACATCGCACTGAGAGAGCGCCTGTTCCAGCAGATACCGGTGTCCCTCTGTAAATGGATTGCAGTTCGCTACCACCGCGCCTGCGGTTTTTGACCCATCCAGCGCTTCCGCCGGAGTCTCCTGCCGGATGGTTTTTAAAAATTCCGCAAAGCCCCTGGCCCGATTCTCCATAAAAAGTACCTCTTTTGTTTCATAAATCGTATGAAATCCCATCTCTTTAAACATGGACTGGTTCTTTGGCTTTGTATAAATAAAGAGACGGGTCCTTGCTTTTTCAAATTCATATCGGATCAATTCCGAAAGGATCTCTGCGGAAAGCCCCTGACCCTGGTACTCAGGATCGACAGCCACGCACTTGATCACATTCTGATCCACAGAACCCGTTCCGATCACTTCATAATCATCATTGAGCATACAGACTGAATACTCGATTCCTTCATCATATTGCAGTTCCATCCTTTGAAGAAAGTCCTTTAAGCACTGCAATTCCTTTCCCCGCAGCGGTTTTCCCTC
>CATLCV010000116.1 GCA_949893755.1 uncultured Lachnospiraceae bacterium
TCGCGTCCTTCACAGATTTGCTTCCCCGAAGGATCTCGATGATCAGGTCGATCACGTCACAGGCCTTGATCAGCCCTTCCTGAACCTCCTTACGCTCCAGCTCTTTGGCAAGCAATGTCTTATATTTTCTCGTAGCCAGTTCAAACTGGAAATCCACATGATGCTCGATAATCGCTTTCAGCCCCAGTGTCTCCGGCCTGCCGTTCGCCACGGCCAGCATATTGACGCCAAAGGTATCCTCCAGCCGGGTCTTCTTGTAGAGCATATTTTTCAGGTTTTCGACATCTGCGCCCTTTTTCAGCTCCAGCACGATCCGGATGCCTTCCTTTGAGGACTGGTTGGAAATGTCCACGATATCCGTCGTCTTTTTCGTCTCCACAAGGCCGGCCACATCATTGAGAAATTTTCCGATCCCGCTTCCGATCATGGTGTAGGGGATCTCCGTGATGACAAGCTGTTTCTTGCCGCCTTTGAGTTCCTCGGTCTCCACCTTGCCCCGCAGCTTGATCTTCCCCTGGCCGGTCTCGTAGATATTCAGCAGCTCGTCCTTATTCACCACGATCCCTCCGGTGGGGAAATCCGGTCCTTTTACATAGCGCATGAGCTGTTTGGTGCTGATCTCGTCATTCTTCATATAAGCCTTGACCGCATCGATCACCTCGCACAGGTTATGGGTGGGAATGCTGGTGGCCATTCCCACCGCAATGCCCTCCGCGCCGTTGATCAGAAGGTTGGGTACACGCACCGGGAGCACCAGCGGTTCCTTCTCTGTCTCGTCAAAATTGGGGCCGAAGTCTACCACATTTTTATCCAGGTCGGACAGATACGCCTCCTGGGTAAACTTTGAGAGCCGGGCCTCCGTATAACGCATGGCCGCGGCCCCGTCCCCTTCGATGGAACCGAAATTGCCGTGGCCGTCCACAAGTATCATGCCCTTCTTAAATTCCTGTGCCATCACCACCAGCGCTTCATAGATGGAGCTGTCGCCGTGGGGATGATATTTACCCATGGTATCCCCCACGATACGGGCGCATTTTCGATAGGGCCGGTCATACCGGATCCCCAGCTCATGCATGTCATAGAGGGTCCTGCGCTGGACCGGCTTTAACCCGTCCCGGACATCCGGCAGAGCCCTGGCAATGATCACGCTCATGGCATAATCGATATATGATTTTTTCATCAGGTCCGAATATTCGGTTCGGATGATCTGTGGTTCATTACTCATAGTTCTCTCCTATCCTGCTCTGAACAGTTATACTATGGAACTGTCCCTAAACGCCAGATAAATCGGCCGTGAGCATACTTCGATCAAATATCCAGCTCCGCCTCGGTGGCATTTTCATAGATAAATGCCCGTCTCGGCGGCACCTCTGTTCCCATCAGCATCTCCGTGACGCCGGATGCCATTCTTGCGTCCTCGATCTCCACCAGCTTCAAGAGCCGTTTTTCCGGATCCAGTGTGGTTTCCCAGAGCTGCTGGGCATCCATCTCCCCAAGACCTTTGTACCTCTGCAGGGTAAATCCGCCGTCATGGGTCTTCCGATACCGTTCCAGCGCGGCATCGTCGTAGAGGTATTCTTCCTCCCCCTTCTTCGGCATGGCTTTATACAGCGGAGGCATGGCAATATAGACATGGCCTTCGTAGATTAGCTCCGGCATGAACCGATAGAACAAAGTCAATAACAGGGTGGAAATATGTGCCCCGTCCACGTCCGCATCGGCCATGATGATGATCTTGTCATAGCGCAGCTTCGTGATGTCAAAGTCATTTCCATACCCTTCGGAAAATCCGCACCCGAAGGCATTGATCATGGTCTTGATCTCCGCGTTTGCAAGCACTTTGTCGATGCTGGCCTTCTCCACGTTCAAGATTTTCCCTCGGATAGGCAGGATGGCCTGATAGTTCCGGTCCCGGGCCGTCTTTGCGGAACCGCCGGCAGAATCTCCCTCCACGATAAAGATCTCACATTTCTTCGGGTCGCGGCTCTCGCAGTTGGCCAGCTTTCCGTTGCTGTCAAAGGAATACTTCTGCTTGGTCAGCAGGTTGGTCTTGGCCTTTTCCTCGGTCTTGCGGATCTTGGCCGCCTTCTCCGCACTGGACAGAACGGTCTTCAACGTCTCCAGGTTCCGGTCAAAATACAGGACGATCTCGTCCCCGGTCACCTTTCCCGCCGCCTTTGCCGCATCCGGGTTGTCCAGCTTGGTCTTGGTCTGCCCCTCGAACCGGGGATCCGGATGCTTGATGGATACGATCGCCGTCATGCCGTTTCGGATATCTGCCCCGGTAAAGTTGGCGTCCTTATCCTTCAGGATCCCAAGCTCCCTGGCGTACTGGTTCATCACCGTGGTAAAGGTGGTCTTAAATCCGGTCAGGTGGGTGCCGCCCTCCGAGTTGAAAATATTATTGCAGAAGCCCAGCACATTTTCATGAAATTCATTGACATACTGCAAGGCCACCTCCACCTCGATGCCCTCGGACTCTCCTTTAAAATAAATGGGATCGTGCAGGACTTCCTTTTTCTGATTCAGTTCCCGGATAAATCCCATGATCCCATCCGGCTCATGAAATACCACATGCTCCGGCGATTCCGGCCGTTTGTCGTCAAATGTGATGGTCAGCCTGGGATTCAGATAGGCGGTCTCGTGCATCCTGCTCTTGACCTCCTCCGCCCGGAAGCGGGTCTTTTCAAAAATCGTATCATCGGGCAGGAAATTGATCTTCGTACCAGTCTTTCTCGTCTTTCCCACAATGGGGAGAAGCCCCTCTTCCAGCTCGATCACCGGGATTCCTTTCTCGTACCGGTCATGGTGGATGGCCCCCTCCCGGCTGATCCAGACATCCATGTGATTGGACAGCGCATTGACCACGGAGGACCCCACCCCGTGAAGTCCGCCGCTTGTCTTATAGACCGAATCGTCAAACTTTCCCCCCGCATGCAGCGTGGTATAGACCAGACGGGCGGCGGAGATTCCCTTCTGGTGCATCCCCACCGGCACGCCCCGGCCGTTGTCCTCCACCGTGGCGGAACCGTCCTTTTCCAATGTAACGTGAATCTCCGAGCAGAAGCCCGCCAGGTGCTCGTCCACCGCATTGTCCACGATCTCGTAGATCAGATGATTCAGTCCCTTGGTGGACACACTGCCGATATACATGCCCGGCCGCTTCCTGACCGCTTCCAGCCCCTCCAATACCGCGATGCTGTCCGCATCGTATGTATTCTGCTTACTCATAAAGACTCTCCTTTTTCAAAACCTGTCTATGAAAATGAACCCTTTCTTCTTCGATATTCCTGATTAGCGCAATACTTATTATAATTTGTCACCAATTTTCGTAAGAAAATTGATGACCTGCGTAGCGCTCTAGCGCAATTCCTATTATAACAAGATTTAAAAGTTTTTCAAGTTGTTTTCCCGGTGTTGGTAGTTTCCCGCTCATAAAAACAAAGGCTTTTGGTGGCATTCCTTACCTTCAAAAGCCTTTTTACTGTTTCCTGCTTTATTCTATATCAAAACTTCGATCATTAATTACTGTCTGTAACCTCCACAAGATAACACTCATCATGGCAGCTTCTTCCCTGATTCATGCGCAGCAATGGAAATTCATCATAATATTTCATATGATTCTCACGGAGGATCTGCCCGATATTCTGTCTTTCCGGCGGAATCACCCGCTGCTTTACCCAGCGCAGGCTCCATTCCTTCCCGATCCGACGCTGTCCCTTTTTTATAAAATCTGCTATGATCAGAGGCGCTTCCACACTTTTTACATCTTCCGGTATTTCAATCTGGTACTCCCTCTTCGTCTCATCGTATAACAAATACGCAACGGTTTTATCATGATAAAATCTATTCTTCACCGCAAATCTGTACATATCTTTCCCACCTCATCCATAACATATTTCAAGTCCTATACCATTACCTATTATAAACGATTTTTGTTCATTTGTCACATCCTATCTACTATATGTTATGCCCAATCCACCCCAATTCCATCAGTCCATGGTAAATCCCGTCATGATCATGATCCCTTGTGATGTTGGAAAACTGACATTTTAATTCCTCCGGAGCATTTCCCATCAGAAACCCATGCCCAACAGTCTCCAGCATTTCCACGTCATTATAATGATCGCCGAATGCAGCGGCGTTTTCTGTCTGGATATCCCATAATGAACACAGCATCCGGACGGCTGCTGCTTTATTAATCCCATTTTCCATGATCTCCAGCAGGATATCCGAAGATTTTACAATGGAGCATTCAGGAAATCCGGCTTTTAATTTCTGTTCGGCCTCCAGGATCCGCCCGGGATCGCAGATACAGAGTATCTTGTTGATCTGTCCATCCCGCGCCGTATCAACCGTGCCCTGTATCGCCTCTGCTTTCACGATCCCCTCCTCCCGCAGGATCTTCGGATCCGTTTTATCCTTCACGATCCATTCGTCCAGGGAATAGATGCTCCAGCTGATCTCCGGTTCCATGCCTTCGATCACTTCTATGATCTCGCCCGCGCGTTTCTTATCCATCCCCCGGTGAAAAAGCACCTGCTTGCTTTCATCCAAAATCAGCGCGCCGCTGTAGGCTATGATAGGGCATCGGAATCCACACTCCTGCAGGATCGGATAGATTCCGGACGGGCTTCTTGCCGATACAATGACAAATGGAATCCCCTGCTCTTCCAGCCCCCGGATCGCTTCCTGCGTAAGCGCAGTCACCTGATGCCTGGAATTTAACAATGTGCCGTCCACATCACTGAAAACAATTCGTTTCTTCATAATATATGTCCCTTCACGCTTTTCCCACGCTTCCACAGACCTTCATTTTATCCATCACATACATTTTGACCTCTTCCCGTCCCTGCGCGCTATACTTCTTCGGGTCAAAGGTATCCGGATTTTCTTTCAATACTTTTTTCACGCCCTTTGAAAATGCGATCCGCAGGTCTGTCGCGTAATTGACTTTACAGATCCCCCTGCGGATGCATTCCTTCACTGCCTCGTCCGGAACTCCCGATGTACCGTGCAGGACAAGCGGGATGCTGACTACCTTACGGATCTCGCTGAGCCGTTCCACATCCAGCTTGGGAATCCCTTTATAGACTCCGTGGGCGGTGCCGATCGCCACGGCCAGAGAATCCACCCCTGTAGCTTCCACAAATTCCTTCGCCTGCTGCGGGTCCGTATACGGGTTCTGGTCTCCCCCGTCCAGGTCATCTTCTTTTCCGCCCACTTTTCCAAGCTCCGCTTCTACCGGAACCCCGGAAGGATGGCAGGCATCTGCGACAGCCTTGCTGACGGCAATATTTTCTTCAAAGGTTCCGTGGGAGCCGTCGATCATGATGGAGGTATAACCGGCCCGCAGCGCCTGCATTGCCAGTTCAAAGCTGTTTCCATGATCCAGATGGATGGCCGCCGGCACAGACGCATGCTCCGCCGCCACCTTTGCATTGGCGTAAAAATAATCCAGGCCCGCGTACTTTACGGTGGAGGGTGTGGTCTGCATGATCACAGGAGAGTTCAGCTCCTCCGCTGCCGCGATGACCGCCTGTACCATCTCCATATTCTCTACATTGAATGCGCCCACTGCGTATCCGCCCTTCCGGGCATCCAGCAATAATTGTTTTGTCGTTACTAATGGCATAATGAGCCTCCTTCTATTTTCGTAATCTTTACTTGATCGACCAGTTTTGCGTAAACATCCGGGTCAAAATACCCGGTGCTTGGGGACATCGCATTCGCGGAAGCGACCGCCACCGCGAACTGCAGCGCTTTCTCCGGTTCATAATTCCGGAAGAGCGCAACTGAAAGCGCCCCCACCATGGAATCCCCGCAGCCCACCGTATTCACCACTTTCATCTTCGGCGGCTTCCCATGGAAGATTCCTTCCCGGCCAAGCAGCAGGGCTCCTTCTCCTCCAAGCGAGACCACCACATAGGGAATCCCCTTCTCCAGGATCTTCTTTCCGTTTTCAAGGACATCCCCCATACTCTGGATCTTCGTATGGAACAAAAGCTCCATCTCATCCTGATTCGGCTTCACGATCGTGGGGCATGCCTGGATTCCTTTTTCCAGCAGTTCCCCGCTGGTGTCCAGAATGACCTGCTTCCCCGCTTCTTTGGCCATAAGGATCATCCGCCGGTAGATGTCCTTTGACATCCCCCGGGGCACGCTTCCGGAAATCGTAATGACCTGTGAATCCTTTATAATCTGCAAAAACCGTTCCAAAAACCGTTTTTCCTCGTCCTCCGTGACCGCACAGCCCGGCTCTAAATATTCCGTAGAACCGAAGGCTTCGTCCAGGATGTTGATGCAGCTCCTGGTCTCTCCCTGGATATGGTCAAAATCATGCCGGATGCCGTCCCGATCCAGAAGGCATTCCAGATAACTTCCGTTGAAGCCTCCCACCAGCCCTGCAGCCAGAACTTCTTCCCTGCATAGTCTCACGATCCTGGCCACATTCAGCCCTTTGCCTCCGGCCGTATTGATCACGGAGCTCACCCGCATGACCGTACCGTTTTCAATACTGCCGTCCATATAATATGCTTTATCTATAGAAGCATTTAACGTAAACGTTGTAATCATCTCTCTGCCACCTCATCGATTCCGGACCGCAGATACATCCGCGGCCTGCTGCCCTGCTTGTTTTTCCTTATTTCGGCGTAACTACTGTTCACTGTCGATCAGAATCTTCCCCTTGACCTTCCCTGGCGTCTGATACATTTCAAAAGCCTCGGCAATCCGGCTTAGCGGGAGTTTTCTGAAAATGAAGGAATCGTCAAACTTCAATTCGCCTGTTTTAAAATAGTGCGCCGCCAGCTTCCATTCCTGTCCCGGAAAGGGCGCGCTGTAGGACATCCAGGAGCCGGTCAGCGTAAATTCCTTCCGGTTCATATTCTCCCATTCGTCTACGGTAAAGGACAGCTCCTTTGTCGGCGTCCCCACGAAGCAGACATGGGCTTTGTTTGCCGCCAGGGCAAATGCCATCTTCATAGTCACTGTATTGCCGGCGGTCTCAAATACATAGTCGAAGCCTTTTCCCTCCGTAAGTGCCATCGCCTTTTCCAGGAAGCCATCCTCCAGCGTATTCACGCCGCCGTCTGCTCCCAGACGTTTTCCAAGCTCCAGCCGTTCCGGTGAAATATCAAATACGACCGCCTGCGCGGCACCGAATATTTTCGCCCACTGCATCACAAACATCCCGATGGTTCCGCCGCCCAGGATTGCCACCGTTTTCCCGCCTTCATAAGGAACACGTTTCAATCCATGCAGCGCTACGGTTGCAGGTTCAAAAAAGGCTCCCTGCTCGAAAGATACTTCTTCGCCAAAGGGCACTACGTTCTGCTCCGGAACCACCACATACTCGGCAAAGCTTCCGAATTCCCTGGATCCGATAAAGCTGTAATGCCTGCAGAGGGAATAATCCCCTTTCAGACAGTCCTCACATTTCATGCAGGGCACCAGAGGGACACCGGCCACACGGCTCCCCGCCTGCACCTTTGTTACGCCTTCCCCCACTGCCTCCACCGTGCCTGAGAATTCATGCCCCAGCACGTTGGGGAAATAATGGCAGGCATCCCCGTTGACCCTTGGCACATCGGATCCGCAGATCCCGGTATATTTTACTTTGATCAAAACCTGTCCGGCCTTCGGCACAGGCTTTTCAATCTCTTCATAACGGATATCCTCTCTTGCGTGTACGACTCCTGCTTTCATAATTCCTCCATTCCGGCGCCCGCAGGAAAGCTGTTTCCAGGCGCCCATTCAATCTTCTTATTTTTCCGGCAATACTCACAACAAATTATTCTTCCTCCGCGTCCAACTCTGCCGCTCTCTTCCTGGAACAGCGGATGGCAAATACCATACAGATCACATAGATGACCGCGATCACCGCCAGCCCTGCCAGATTTTCCATCGTGCAAAGCTGTGTGTAAATGTAGGTCAAAGGGCATCCTCCCTGATCCATCGCGGCGATCAGGCTGCTTCCGTCCGTAGATCCGGTAGTCTCTGCCAGCGCCGTCATCCACGGGATCGTCTGATTTGTGATCCAGATCGTCATGAACATGATCAGGCTGCCGGAAAATAAGGTCCGGAAAATAAGGTCCGGAACAGATTTCCTTTATGTACGGCCACTGCGATGGCGATAAAAAATCCAATGGTTGCCAGATCACCAAAGGGCAGGACACGGTTTCCCGGAACCAGCACCGCGATCAGAAGGGTCAGCGGGATAAAGATCAGTCCTGCCGTTACCACCTGGGAATCGCCCAGAAGGATTGCCGGATCCAGACCGATATAGAATTCGGAACTGCCGAACTTTTTCGTCAGAACTTCCTTTGCCTTCTCCGACATGGGCAGAAGTCCATCCATGATACACTTGACGACCTTCGGCATAAGGACCATGACCGCAGACATTTTAACCCCCAGTGGAAGTGCCTCCTGGGGACCATACCCTGCCAGAAAGCCTACCACGGCCCCCAGGATTCCGCCGATCACGATGGGCTCGCCTAACACGCCCACCTTCTCCTGCAGGGAATCCGCGCTCACATCAATCTTGTTCAGTCCCGGGATCCGGTCGATCACCGCGTCTGCGGCGCAGGCAACAGGAGCCATATAGGCCGCAGTTCCATGAGGAACCGTCAGACCTTCCAGTTCAAAATAATCTGTCATCAGAGGCGCCCAGAGATCCCCCAGCTTATATGCGATGGCCGCATGAACCACAACCCCCAGGATCCCCAGCCAGAAGCTTCCGGTCACCGCATAGGCAATGGCTCCCGTAAAGGTCATGTGCCAGATATTCCAGATGTCAATATTGACTGTTTTTGTCCATTTCAACAGGATCATGATAATGTTAACGGCAATTGCCACCGGAATCGCAACCGTCGCGATATTCGAGGACCAGGTGATCGGGGAAGCCCCCGGCCATCCGATATCGACTACGCTTAGGGAAAGGCCGAATCTCTCAGACATGGCCTGGGCCGCAGGCCCCAGCTCCGCGTTCATCATATCCACGATCAGGCTTAAACCCACGAAGCCCACACCGATCATCAGGCCGGAGCGGATAGCCTTCCCTACTTTTACCCCAATACATACACTGATCACCGCGATCACGATCGGCAGCATGACAGATGCTCCCATATCAATCACATACTGGATCGCGTCAGAAATTGCTTTCAGCATTTTTTTCCTCCTTTACTCTCCCTGCAGCACCTTCAGGATCGCTGCCTCTGTCTTCTCCACACCAACTCCGGATATAAAGGGCATGCCTGTGATCACCGGGATTCCGTAATCTCTCTTTACCTTGGAGGTAGGCACGATCAGAACCGCCCCGGAAAGGTTGGATTCGATCTCCGAGATCCGGATCTGGCAGATCTCCACGTCGATCCCGTTCTTTTTGCAAAGCTCCACTACTTTATTTGCCGCGATTGTTGAAGTTGCTACTGCTCCGCCGCATGCTACGATCACTTTCTTTTTCATAATGAATTCTCCTTTTCTTTTATAATCTTGATCATCGTTTCTTCGTCTTGTGCTTCTGCGATCTGTTCCAATACTGCCTTATCCTGAATAATGGACAGGATCCTCTGCAGTTCTTCCATGTGCGCCTTCGGTTCTACCACTGCCAGCATGAATACCAGCTTTACGCTGACCTCCTCGTCATCACTGCCCATCTGGATAAATGTGACCGGATTTTTCAGCACCGCGATGGCCGTCGCGGCCTGGTTTACATGGCTTACATCCGTGTGGGGGATCGCCACGCCGAAGCCTTCTATATCCAGTCCGGTGGGGTAATCCTTTTCCCTTGTACATAATGCTTCTATATAAGTGCTTTTTGCATAGCCTTCACGGATCAGCGCTCCGCCAAGCTGCCGGAAAACATCCTCACAGGAGTCTGCTTCCATTTCTTTCACAATCAGGGATTTTTTTAAGGCCTCCCAAATCATTGTTTCTGCCTCCTCTTCTTTTTATATCTGCGATTCTCTATACCGGTTTTTGAATCTCAAGCAGCCATCCCTTTCCGGAGAACTGCAATCCTTACATGCCGCTGGTCTGTCAGCGGCCTGTAATGCTTACCCTGCAGGTCTTCCCTGCCTGTGACTCTATACTAGCACGTCCTGAGAGTAAAAAACAGTCAAAGGTTTTTCCACATTTTTGCAAAAATATAGAATGGTAAAAAACGTTTCCGGCGGATTGGAAATGTTCTTTACCATTCTCAGTATCCTTTCAAACAGATCGGAACGCCATCCTTGAGTTCCGTCCTGCTTCGTAAACGATCTGCTGCTGTCCCTGCCTATAATCCGTACTCATACTCTTCTATGATCCGTGCCGCCTCGGCAGATGTCCGGCATTCGTGCAGCTTCTGTTTGAACTGTTCCGTCCGGAGCATATTGACCAGATTGAAAAATGCTTTCAGATGGGTCTTATGATCCACTGCGCTCAGGCAGCATACAAATTCCACCGGGTCAAACTCCTCACTTCCAAAGCTAACCGGGGTTTTCAGCCGGATCAGGTGCATTCCCACCTTGATGCTTCCGGCCTCCAGCCCCTCATGGGGCACCGCAAAGCCCGGCGAGAGCACCACATAGGGACCGTTTTCCTCGATGTTCTGGAGCATGGCGTCAATATACCGCGGTTCGATATATCCCTGCTCCAAAAGCTTTTCCCCGGAGATTCGGACAGCCTCCTTCCAGTCACTGCATTCCACATCCAGCGTGATCTGCGACGGGGGCAGCAAATGATGGAGATAGGGGGCAAATAGTTCCGCCTCCGCTTCCGCAGACTGGTTGAAATAATCCCGGACTGCCTTGCGGATCTTTTTCATCAGGCCGGGGGCGATGTCCGGAGCCTCTTCATATACAAGGGGCGCGATCCGTTCGATCATCCCCCTTGCCGTCACCTCATTTTCTTCCGCCCTGACGGGCAGATTCCGGCTGCTCCGGAGTACATCGATCTTATGTCCCACACGGATGTAGTCTTCATCGTTGAGCAGCGGCGATACCACCACGTAGTCCAGAGGACACCCCTCCAGCGGAACGGTGGTGATGATCAGATCCGCCCTCCCCGCTTCCAGGTTCCTGGCTTCATGTGCAGAGATCACATCCACAATATAAAAATTAAAATGCAGCTTTAATTTTTCCAGCAGAAGCTGGGATGTACCGATTCCGCCGTGGCATGCGACGATCACATGGAACGCCACCTCTTTGTTCTTTTTGCGCTCCAGCGCGGCGCAGACATGGACTGCGATATACTCCAGGTCCTTCCCGGTCAGCTCCCTGCTGATGCAGCTTTGGATCACATGCTGATTCTTATGGACCGCGTCCAGCACATTCGGATTCATTTCCAGGATCTCATCGATCAGAGGATTCTCCGGATAAAAAGTCTGATCCGACAGGATGGAAGCCAGATGATTGGAAAGATTTTCAAAAAAATCATAATCATCATCCAGACGGATTCCCATCTCATCCGAAATCTTTTCGATCAGCGCCCTGGTGATCATCTGGATCTTGACCACATTTTTCTGGACTGTCCTGCGTTTTAAGTACCTTGCGCCTGCAAGCAGCTCGCTCAGATACTGCACCTCATCCTCGGTGGTGTTGATGTGGCAGTACTGCACGATATATTTCAGGATATCCTGCGCCATCAGATAACGGCCATTGCCTGTCCGTTGTCTCGTTTCAATAAATTCCCCCTGCAGGTTCCGGTTGATCATGATCCCTAAGTAAAGCAGGATCTTGTGAAAGGAATCATCCGTAAAATAACTGCCGTGGATCTTTTCCTGCTCATTTAAAATCTTCTGTACCACCGTCCGGTCTCCGGCCTGCACACTGATGTGTTCTGTCACCGCGTCCCGGTTTCCTCCTGCCGTCCTGCCGCCTGCCAGCTTCATGAGAAACACCCGCTTGTCGCTCTCAAGCCCTTCCACCCGAAGCCCTTTGTTGGCATGGGAGATCACCCGGAGATTTCCTGTCCGGATATATTCTTTGGTACGGTCCAGGTCATTGATCACAGTCATGCGGCTGACAAACAGGCTGTCCGCAATGGCAGACAATGTAATATATTCCGGAGAATTGACAAGAAGAGCGGCAGCAATTTTGATCCGCTCTTCCTTAGAAAGCCTGTATGCATAATAATCCCTGTCCGATACAAACAGGAGGATCCTCTCAAAATCCTCTTTCCTGCAGATCATTCCCCCGGTTTTTAACTGCAGCTCATGCAAATGGTTCTCCCGCAGCAGTCCGTTGACCGTATTCAGATCATTCCGGATCGTCCGCTGTGATACCTGGTGCTTTTCTGCCAGGCTTCCGATACTGATCTCCGAATCTGCCCCGCATAATTCATAGATGATCGATAACGTTCTTTTGTTCATATTATCTCCTTGATGATTCCTGTATACTCCTTTAACATCCTTTCCGCCTTTTCGTAAAAACTGTCAAGCAGCTTTAGGTACACCAGCCCCGTCTGCTTTACATACCGGAGCTTATCATTGGATTTCCCTTTATGTCATTTTTATCCCGCCCCATGGACACCTCCTATATTACAGACTTCTACCTGACTCTCCACAATTGGACCAGAAAAAATATCATCGGCCCGAATGTCAGTAACAGCGTTGCTGCTAAAAACCAGGGCGGCATGTAGTTCTCATGCCAGCTTGTGATAAAAGAAAAGATCAGCACCACAGAGAATTTCAGGCAGACCAGCATGTGATACAAAATCCGATACACCCTTGCCCGATTTCGCGCCGTAATCTTTACACCGGTATTCCACGCCTGCGGAAAATGCTCCAGTACGGACATTCCCAGATACATCACCCAGTTCAGCACAATCAGAAAGATCAGGGAACCTTTTCCTGTCATCGAATCCACTTCCCCGGCAAAATTATAATGTCCCGGCACTTCCGCCGGTATCTGATTCCATCCGATTATGAAATATAACGTGGATCCCGCCAGGCATAAGATACATAAAATCTGCATTGCCATTCCAAATTTTGTTTTTATCTTCATCACCTGAATCCTCCCTTTGATCCGCCTGTTTTCCTGCATGCCATCCCTGAAATCAGCATGGCAGCCATCCCCAGCAGCAAATAGATTCCTGCGTACAGAAGAAACGCCGTTTCCCCCATATCAAAAAAGATCCATGTTCCCATGAAATACAGGGCAGATGAGAGGATCGGCTGACACCACATCTGCCGGATCTCCTTTCCCGAAGCAATCCCGAGCAGGATCGAATACACCGGATTCACTGCGTAAAACAGGAGAAAACATACTGCCATCCCCGCATCCCCTTTTACAAATGTCACGGCTGACCATGGCAGGAAAAGCATGATCGCAGCCGAAAGCATCAGCCATACTGTAAAGTTCTTTTTCATTGCCGCACTCCTTTCCGGAAATATTCCCAGCCCATGTACTAAGCCCGTGAATAACGATCATCATGCATTGCAATCTGCGGCCTGGCTGACCGTAAATTGTAAATATCATTTTACCATATTCGCAGACATTTTTCTATCCCTTTGGTTCATCAAAAAAACCGTTGACACTTTACCGTAAATTACATATAATAAATGTACAGATGGCAATCAATTTTACCATATGTAAATTTAATATTGGGCTGGTCGTAAGACCCGGGTCCAACCTAATCGGCGGGGAGACTCCCCGCCATTTCTATTATAAGGAGATATATGAAAAAACTTAGTATTTTTGTAGATGAATCCGGTGATTTTGGCGAATATAAAAGTCATTCTCCATATTATATTGTAACAATGGTGCTGCATGACCAATCTAAAGATATCCGATCAGAAATCCAAAAATTAAATTCCGAGCTTGAGGATTTGGGATATAAAAATCACGTTGTACATACAGAGCCCTTAATTCGACGTGAAGAAGACTACCAAAACTTGTCACCAAATGAACGAAGAAGTATCTTCACAAAGCTGTACTATTTTACATTCAAATGTAAAATACAATATAAATCTTTTACTTTTCATAAAAAAGAGTTTGAAAATGTCTTTAAATTGGAAGGCCGAATGGCACGTGAAATTTCATTATTTATCAGGGAAAACCTTACCTATTTCCAAAGCTTTGAAAAAGTTATTTTGTATTATGACAATGGGCAGCATGAACTAAATCGAATTTTAAATACTGTTCTGGCAACGGAACTTGCAGATTATGATGTTCGAAAGGTTCTGCCCTGTGACTATAAATTATTTCAGGCCGCTGACTTGATCTGCACGTTGGAATTACTCCGCTTAAAATCGGAATCAAAAAATTTAACACGTTCAGAATTGCTGATATTTCACTCAAAGCGAGAGTTAAAAAAAGATTTTTTAAAAGGGATTCAGCAAAAAATCTTTCACGCCTAAAAAACGGGAGAGGCACTTTTGCCCCTCCCCGTCTGCTTAACCGTTGATCTCCAACACCTTATAATCCTGATCCTCAACCGCCTTTTTCAGCACATCATTGGCGATCTCCGCATTCAGTGTCACCACCGCTGTGCCTGCCTCATGGCTGACCTGGGCCGCATCCACCTCCGGCAGTGCCTCCAGGCATTTTTTCACGGCTGCCTCGCAGTGTCCGCACATCATCCCTTCAATCTTCATTGTTCTTTCCATCACTGTTACCTCCTGCTTTCTTTTTACTTTGATCTTTTTGTCTTTCTTTGTATCATGTATCTTAAACCAGTTCAGCCGCAGTGCGTTTGTCACCACGCAGAAGCTGGACAGGCTCATCGCCGCTGCCCCGAACATGGGGTTCAGTTTCAGCCCGAAGATCGGGAACCAGATCCCTGCTGCCAGCGGAATCCCGATCACAGTGTAGAAAAATGCCCAAAACAGGTTTTCATGGATATTGCGCAGCGCCGCGCGGCTCAGCCGGATGGCAGCCGGCACATCGCTCAGGCGGCTCTTCATCAGGACCACATCCGCCGCATCGATCGCAATATCCGTTCCCGCTCCGATGGCAATCCCCATATCTGCCCTGGTCAGGGCCGGCGCATCGTTGATCCCGTCACCTACCATTGCCGTTTTGCCTTTCTGCTTCAGTGCACGGATCACACTTTCCTTTCCATCCGGAAGGACACCCGCGATCACCTCGTCCACTCCGGCCTGTTTTCCGATGGCCTTTGCGGTCCGCTCATTATCCCCCGTCAGCATGACGACCCGGATGCCCATATTCTGGAGCTCTTTGATGGCCCTGGGGCTGTCCTCCTTGATCACATCCGCCACTGCGATGATTCCGGCAAGCTGACCATTGCTGCTGAAAAACAGCGGGGTTTTCCCCTCTTCTGCCAGATGCTCGGCCTGCCTGCGCATGACATCTGTGACCTCTGCATACTGGCTGATAAAGTTCAGATTCCCGCCTTTCAAGGTGAGTTCCCCTTTCAGCACCGCTGACAGTCCATTTCCCGGAAGCGCCTCAAAGTCACTGACCTCCTGCGCTTTCAGCCCGCGTTCCTCTGCCTCTGTCAGGATTGCCCTTGCAAGAGGATGTTCACTCTTCTGTTCCAACGCATAAGCCAGCTCTAAAAGCCCGGTCTCGGAAATCCCCTCTGCCGGCAGCAGATCCGTCACCTTCGGCTCCCCGCTGGTTATGGTTCCTGTCTTGTCCAGCGCAACGATCTCCATCTTCCCGGTCTCTTCCAGAGAAACCGCGGTCTTGAACATGATTCCGTTTTTGGCTCCCACGCCGTTTCCCACCATGATGGCTACCGGAGTCGCAAGCCCCAATGCACAGGGACAGCTGATGACCAGAACCGAGATTCCCCTTGCCAGCGCGAACCCGATCCCTTCTCCTGCGATCAGCCACACCAGGATCGTTACCAGCGCGATCACGATCACTGTGGGAACAAACACACCGGAAACCTTGTCCGCCACCTTGGCAATCGGCGCTTTCGTAGCCGCCGCGTCGCTGACCCTCTGGATGATCTGGGAAAGCGTGGTATCCTCCCCGACCCTGGTGGCCTGGCATTTCAGGAAGCCGGACTGATTCAGCGTAGCCGCTGACACCGCATCTCCCTCTGCCTTATCCACAGGAATGCTCTCTCCTGTCAGAGCCGACTCATTTACCGCGCTGCTGCCTTCCAGTACGACCCCGTCCACCGGGATATTCTCTCCCGGACGGACCACGAAGAGATCCCCTTTTAGCACCTGGTCGATGGAAACTTCTGTCTCTGCGCCGTCCCGCAGGATCACCGCGGTTTTGGGCGCCAGCTTCATGAGATTTTTCAACGCGTCCGTCGTCTTTCCCTTGGAACGGGCCTCCAGCATCTTTCCCACTGTGATCAGCGTCAGGATCATGGCCGCCGATTCAAAATAAAACTCATGCATATAGGACATGACGCCCGCCATATCCATTTTCATCTGCGCATCCGTCATGGCAAACAGCGCATAGGTGCTGTACACAAATGCCGCTCCTGCCCCCAGCGCCACCAGTGTATCCATATTGGGCGCACGATGGAGCAGTCCCCGAAAGCCGCTGATAAAAAACTTCTGATTGATGATCATAATGATTCCTGTAAACAAAAGCTGGATCAGGCCCATTGCCACATGATTGCCCGCCAGAAATCCAGGCACCGGCCAGTTCCACATCATATGCCCCATGGAAAGATACATCAGCGGAATCAGAAAGATCAGGGACGCGGTCAGCCGCTGCCTCAGGACCGGAGTCTCATGGTCCTTTAAAAATTCTTCCTCTGCGGCGGCTTTCACGGTTCCTTTTGATTTTACCTCCGCATTTTTTATTGCTGCTCCGTAGCCTGCCGCTTCTACTGCCGCGATCACCTCCGATGCGGAGACAGATCCCTCCACTCCCATGGAATTGGTCAGCAGGCTCACCGAACAGGATTGTACTCCCGGCAGGCCGCCTACAGCTTTTTCCACTCTGGCGCTGCAGGCCGCGCAGCTCATTCCGGTTACTGTATATTGTTCCATAATCCTTCCTCCTTCGCACTACAAAATTTTTCCAGCTGTGCGGTTGCGATTCGACATGACATTTGCATGCAATTTATTGCAATGCAAATGTCATGTCGAATCAGCAAC
>CATLCV010000117.1 GCA_949893755.1 uncultured Lachnospiraceae bacterium
GAAGGAAAGCTCTTCCTTATCATGGTCACGGTAGCGCACCTCATCCTCTTTGAGTCCCAGAGAACTGAGCCAGTCCAGACAGAACTGCTTCCAGTACGCAAACCACTCCAGATCCGTATCCGGCTCACAGAAGAATTCCAATTCCATCTGTTCAAATTCTCTGGTACGGAAGGTAAAGTTGCCTGGTGTGATCTCGTTCCGGAAGGACTTCCCGATCTGAGCGATGCCGAACGGAATCTTCTTTCTGGATGTCCGCTGTACATTCTTAAAATTCACGAAGATCCCCTGGGCAGTCTCCGGCCGCAGGTATACCGTATTCTTGGCATCCTCGGTCACGCCCTGGAAGGTCTTGAACATCAGGTTGAACTGCCGGATATCGGTAAAATTATGCTTACCGCAGGTGGGACACGGAATCTGGTGCTCCTGGATAAACGCGGTCATCTGCTCCTGGGTCCAGGCATCCACGGTGCCCTCCAGCGCGATTCCCTTTTCCTCACAGAAGTCCTCGATCAGCTTATCCGCGCGGAACCGCTCATGGCACTCCTTACAGTCCATCAGAGGGTCGGAAAATCCGCCCAGATGTCCGGATGCCACCCAGGTCTGGGGATTCATCAGGATCGCGCAGTCCACACCCACATTATAGGGGGATTCCTGGACAAACTTCTGCCACCAGGCTTTTTTTACGTTATTCTTCAATTCCACGCCAAGATTGCCGTAATCCCACGTATTCGCCAGGCCTCCGTAGATCTCGGAGCCGGGATACACGAAACCTCTCGATTTTGCAAGGGCCACAATCTTTTCCATCGTCTTTTCTACCATACTGTCTGTTCCTCACATTCTTTTTTTCATCACTCTTCACAGCCACAGACAGGAATCCTCTCTGCCGGATTCTGTCTGCAGCCTCCTGAACAATAGTCATTATACCGATTCCGCCGGGATTTGTAAAGATGGACCAGGATATAAATTTCAGGTCAGATTTCCAACGTCTCCAGGATTTCCAGCGACTTGAATTTCTTCTCCACATAGACATCCAGATACCGCTCCATCACCCGCCCCAGCTCGTAGAGCACCGCGTCGCTGACCACAAAGGTATAGAGCTTCTCGATCCGGCTGCTCTCGATATACTGCATGCTGTACAGGGTTGAGGTATCCAGCTCCATTCCGTCCATCACATCCTGCATGCATTCGCTGCACACCAGCCCGCCCTTTTTTACGCTGAACACAGCCGGACGCTTTTCATCCCCGCAGGAAATGCACCGGAAGACCTGGGGGCCTTCCCCGTTGATGCACAGCGCCCGCAGTTCAAATATGTACCGGACCAGCCGGTTGGGGATCTTTTCATTGGTCAGGGCGCGCATGGACTGGTACAAAAGCTTTAACATTTCCCGCTCGTCGTTGGCTTCCTTTGCATAAAAATTTGCAAATTCGAGAAAATAAAAGCCATAATAGGCACCCACCATATCCTCCCGCAGCTCCGCAAAATAGTTGGATATCTTCGCGGACTTCACCGTATAGGAGGTCCGCCCCGCATACAGTGTAAACTCACCGAAAGAGCAGGGATTGACTGCGCCCACCAGCGGGCTGTTCGGTTTTCTGGCCCCTCTGGCAAATGCGGCAACCTTTCCCTGTTCCCTGGTCAGGATCACAACCCGCCTGTCATATTCCCCAACCGGCGCCGTAGAAAGCACCATGCCGGTTACCGTTATCTCATTCAAATTCCTCGCCCCTGCCGCAGGCAATGATACGCAGCAGCATGCTTTCACAGCTCCTTATGCCGTATCATCTTCCTCTCTGTACAGCGGAATGATCACCGAATCCTGCTCCTTACGGATCCGCCGTTCACCGCCCGCCTGATTCCTGTTTCCCCCGTGTCCGTACAGTTCCATCTTATATTCCAGATAGTCACATACCCCGCCGGTTTTTGAAAATTGCTCCCAGTATCTTTTCTCCATCGGATCACCTCTTCATCTGTGTGATACTGAACGCCGAATCAATCTGCCGCACAGCATCCTGTCTATGATTTAGGTTTTCCGAATTTTGTCAGGTCTATACCTCGTAAAATCTGGCAGCGCTTTTTTCCCATGCGCCCCTTGACAGCCCCGTTTTTCAAGACAAAGCTCCGGCTTCGCGCATGGGCTGTCCGGTCACATCTCGTCCTTCGTATACCCGAAATTTTTCATCAGAAAGTCGCTGTCCCGCCAGTTTTTCTGCACCTTCACCCAGAGCTTCAGATTCGCCCTGCAGCCCAGCATCTTCTCAATCTCAAACCGGGCTGTGCTTCCGATCTTTTTCAGCATGGCGCCCTGCTTTCCGATGATGATCCCCTTGTGGGAATCCCGCTCGCAGATCACCGTGGCATCGATGTGCATGACCTTGTTCTGCATCTTCATCCGGTCGATGGCCACCGCGATGCCGTGGGGAATCTCATCCTCCAGGCAGTGCAGCGCCTTCTCCCGGATCAGCTCCGCCACGATCTGCCGCTCAGGCTGGTCCGTAATGGTGTCCTCGTCGTAGAACTGCGGACCGTAGGGAAGATACTGCAGGATCACCCGGATCAGTTCCTCCGTATTTTCCCCGCTCCGGGCGGAGACCGGAACGATCTCCGCAAAATCATATTCCTTCCGGTACGCGTCGATACAGGTCAGAACCTCTTCCTTTTTCACCATATCGATCTTATTGATCACAAGCACCACCGGAGTCGTGATCTTTTTCAGCTGTTCCATGATGTGCCGCTCCCCGGCGCCGATAAATGTGGAAGGCTCCACCAGCCACAGCGCCGCGTCCACGTCGTCCAGAGAATGCCTTGCAATGTTCACCATATATTCCCCCAGCTTATTCTTCGCCTTGTGGATCCCCGGCGTATCCACGAACACGATCTGTCCTTCCGGCCTGGTCAGCACCGTCTGAATCCGGTTCCTGGTGGTCTGGGGCTTGTTGGAGGTGATGGCCACCTTCTGTCCGATCAGATAATTCATCAATGTCGATTTTCCCACATTGGGCCGCCCGATCAGGGTCACAAAACCCGATTTATAATTTTCCTTCATCCGTTCTCCTTCAGTATTCGCCAAAAACGCCGTTCCTTCCGTACATTCCGATTCCCGGCCGGTCAGTCCGGATCTTCTCTTTTAAAACAGCGTCTTCACCTCGCCGAACATCTCTTTCTGTGCTTCGATCTTTTCCTCGCTTCCGATCACGCAGAGCTGGTCTGCCGACAGCAGCGCCTCCACTACGGCCGAGAGCTTCCGGATGTCCTCCTGCTCCGCGTTCAGTACGTCCATCCGTTCCTTTTTGATCATCTCCCCGGACACATGGTTCATATACAGGTTCATGGAACGGTCCCCCTTGGCGGAAGGCGTCATGGGGCGGTCCATATTGCTGATGGTTCCGATGATATATTTGTTCATATCCCGTTCATTGACCGTAAAGTCCTTCAGATAATCCACCACGCCCTCGTATACTTCCATGGTCTTTTCCAGGTTGGGGTCCCGGTAAGAGATGAGATATCCTTCTCCGATCCGGTTGAAATTGCACATACAGCCGTAAGCGCCGCCCTTGACCCGGATGTTCTGCCACAGATAGTCATAGCTCAGGATCACCTTGAGGATCTGCAGGGTCCCGCAGTAATCGGCGCCTCCGTCAATGAAATTGCCGACTCTCGCCACATACTGCACCTTGGAGGAGGTCTTAAAGCCTTCGTTTTTCTTCGTGCAGTGCAGGATGCACCTGGTTTCCTCCAATCCCGTGCTTCCGCCGTGCAGCCGGTCCTTCATCCCGGACAGCTCGCGGCAGACCGGATCCAGTCCTTCCTCCCCGCAGGTCAGGCTCACCATCAGATTATCCCACCGGAAGATCTGAGACGCGATCTCTTTCAGATTGCGGATCAGCGCGTCCTTCTGTTCCTCAAAATGCTCCTCCGCTTCCTTCACGGCCTGGTAATATCCGATCCCGTCCGTATCGTCCTTGAACTTGGAAATGGGGGACGAATAGGACAGCGCCCGCAGCGCCGCCGTCATATGTCCGGAGGACTGGAAGCTCATCTGCAGCCGGGATTTGAGCATGGAAAGGATTTCTTTCAGACGCTTCTCATCCTCCAGCTTAGACTCCATCAGGATCTCCCGCATCATCCGAAACAGGACATCCATCTTCGGATACAGCGCCTTGCCCTTCATCTCAAAGGTCGCGCGGAACGCCTTTTCTTTTACATTTCTCACATCCGGATACATTTCCAGAGAAGTCCCGATGCCCCCGGTATGCACATTGATCTCGTTGAACAGTTCGCCGTATTCATAGCTGGTGGTATCGATGATCCCCAGCACGGCCTGGAGCATCCCCACGTAGGGCAGCTTTTCCTCCGGCACGCCGGACAGGTCGAACATCAATGTCACATATCCGATGCCGTTGGTATCGATCTTATGGTGTACCAGCGGGATCCCCTCCACCTCTTTTTCTTCATTAAAGATGGGCGCGATCTCCCTGGAGATATCCTCCCGGCTCAGGATCGGGATCTTCTCCCGGTCCTCCTGTGCATCCTCGCTCTCCTGATAGTCCTCCAGCGCCGCCGTGTCTGCGATCAGCCGTTCCTTCTCGGCATCTGTAAGACTGTTCTTATACGCCTCCAGCCGCTTTTCCAGCTCCTGGTCCAGGCGGGCCGTCCTGCCCCGCTCCGGCTTCACGGTCACGATGGAGCCGTGGGTGTTGTCCAGAAGCCACTTCTGGATCAGCTCCTCAAAATATCCGGTGCCGATCTGCTCCTTCAAAAATTCAAAGATGGGAATGGCCTGCATGTGGATGAACGGTTTTGTCTCATCGTAGAGCCAGCTGTCAAACAGCTGCAGTCCATACATCAGCCCCTTGGGATAGCTGCCGAAATCCGCCTCCCGGAACCGGAATTCGTGATAATTGATCCCGGCCTCCAAAGCTTTCCGGTCCATCCCTTTTTCTACGATGTCCTTTAAGGTCCCTTCCACGGTATCAATAAATGCCTGCTTCTGCTCCAGGTTCGCATTTTTGGAGATCACGGAAAAAATGGGCTGATAGATCCCGTTGTCGTAGGAACCCATGATATCCTTGCCGATCCCTGCCTCCACCAGCGCCTTTTTCAGCGGAGCTCCCGGCGCGGACAGAAGAGCGTAATCCAATACCTGGAACGCCAGATACAGCTTCTCATCCAGGCTTGTCCCGATCACCTTGTTGTAGGAAAGGAAGGTATTGTCCTCCTCCGGCTCCTCGCTGGAAATGGAATACTCCATCTCCACCTCCCGCATCTCCTGAAACGGTTCCTGATAACGGATCCGGGAATCTACCTGCCGGATGTCAAAGTCCGACAGGTAATTCTGATCCAGCCACTCCAGCTTTTCCGCCATGTCCATATTTCCGTACAGGTAAATATAGCTGTTGGACGGATGGTAATAGGTTCTGTGGAAATCCAGGAACTGCTCGTAGGTCAGCTCCGGGATCACGTCCGGATCCCCGCCGGACTCATTTGCATAGGAGGTATCCGGAAACAGGGAATTTAAGATCATCCGGTCCAGCACGCCCTCGGGCGAGGAAAACGCCCCCTTCATCTCATTATAGACCACCCCGTTGTAGGACAGCTCCCCGTCCTTCTCCTCCAGATGGTAGCTCCAGCCCTCCTGCCGGAAGATCTCCGGATGCTGATAGATATTCGGGTAAAATACCGCATCCATATATACATGCATCAGATTCTGAAAATCCTTGTCATTGCAGCTTGCCACAGGATATACGGTCTTATCCGGATAGGTCATGGCATTTAAAAAGGTGTTCAGGGAGCCCTTCACCAGTTCCACAAAGGGATCCTTCACCGGAAAATCCCTGGAGCCGCACAGCACGGAATGCTCCATAATGTGCGGTACGCCCGTACTGTCCGACGGCGGGGTCCGAAATCCGATGGCGAAGACTTTATTCTCATCCTCATTGGACATCAGCAGGATCCGCGCGCCGCTCTTCTTATGCCTCAGAAGACAGCCCTTTGACTTCAGATCCGATAAATCCTCCTGAAGCACCTTTTCATACGCATCCGGAACCGCCAGTTCCCACTGCTGTGCCCTGCCGGATCCCATAGAATCAAACTTACTCATATTGTACCCTCTCTTCTATCAAGTTCTTGATTAATTGTTCTTTTCTGTCTGCCTCCGCACATTATAGCATTTCCCGAAGTGCTTTAAAAGGGGATGTTTTCCTTTTTTCAAAATTCCCTGAAAAAAGTCAGCATGCTTCCTTCTTCCGGTTCCATTTTTTCCGGATCGACCGGATCAGCCAAAGGGCGGCTCCCGCGATCAGAAGTACCCGGATCACGGACGAATACCGGTTCAGATATACGAGCACCGTTTCCCAGGAAGCGCCCAGCGCCGCCCCCAGACACACCAGGAGGATATTCCACAGCGTACTTCCGATGACCGTATAGACCAGAAACAGCGGGATCTCAATCTCGGCCATCCCTGCCGGAACCGATACCAGGCTCCGGATGATGGGAATACAGCGCCCCAAAAGGATCGCCTTTTTCCCGTGCTTTTCAAACCAGCCGATGGTCTCCTCCACATCCTCCTTTTCAAATCCCAGCACATGGAACAGCTTCCCTTTTGTCAGATTCTCCAGCTTTTCCGGGGTCAGCGCCATCCCCACACGGTACAAAATCAGCGCCCCGATGGTGGAGCCCAGGGTGGAGAAGATCACCACTCCCGGAACCGTCAGCCTGGTATATGTAGTCATAAAGCCTCCGAAGGTCAGGATCACTTCTGAGGGGATGGGCGGAAAAAGATTCTCCACCGCGATCAGAAAACAGACTCCCAGATATCCATATGTGTTCATGATGTAGATCATAACTTCCTGCACGATACAGTTCCTCACACTTCCATGCTTTCGTATTTAATATATGTAAGCATGAGAGAAAAAATGTATCTCCCCCGGTCTCGGAAAAGGTGCCCGGATATTCCCGCAGCCTCGCAGAATACGGCAGCATGCCGGATGTCCGTCTCAGATACAGATCTGCTGCTCCCCGAACAGGGCGTCCACCGCCGCCTCGTACACCGGCAGCTTTTCCGCCTTTTTGATCCGCTTCGCGTATTTCTCATAATGGGTAAAGGCCGGCGCCAGAAAGCTCCAAAGCTCCTTCATCTTAAACAGGATGGTCCTGGCTCCCGGCATTACTTCCTGATAGTCCCTGTAGAGCTGATCATGGAACCTGCGCAGGGTTTCCTTGTCCAGTCCGACGCCCTGCCGGATCTGCCGGCACAGCCCCGGATTCATCAGAAGCCCTCTTCCGAACATCCACCGGTCCACCTCCGGAAACGCCTCCTTTGCCTTCCGGTACGCCTCCGCACAAAACAGATCCCCGTTGTAGCAGACCGGGTGTCTGCTGTTTTTGCAGGCTTCTCCGAATACCTCCCAGTTGGGATGATTCCGATACATATCCTTCTGGATCCTGGGATGGATGATCAGCTCCTTCACCGGATACTGGTTATAAATCTCCAGAAGCCGCCCAAACTCCTCCGGGCTGTCCTTCCCGATCCTGGTCTTGATGGAAACTTCCGCGTCCGTCCGTTCGAACACCCCGTCCAGGAACCGGTCCAGCTCCTCGGGAAATGCCAGGAAGCCGGAGCCCCGCTTTTTGGACACCACGGTCCCGGAAGGGCAGCCCAGGTTCAGGTTGATCTCCTGATAGCCGTATTGCCGAAGCTTGCGGGCTGTACGCACGAAATCCTCCACAGAATTTGTCAGGATCTGGGGGATGGCGTACATGCCCGGATTGTTCTCGGGCAGCACGTCCTGCCGCTCCCGGGAGCTTAAATGTCCGTGCTGGTTCGGCTTGATAAACGGGATAAAATATCGGTCTACGGAGCCGAAGCACTCGCAAAATGCCCGGCGGAACACATGCCCCGTGATCCCTTCCAGGGGCGCCATATAAAAGTGCATTGCTTTTTACCTTCCTCTTTTTTCTTGAATCAAATCTTTATTTATGATATTGTTATTATCGGAAACCCGAAATACGATATGATAACAAATGGGAGGGAGACTCTTGATGAAACGAAAACTTTCACTGATCACCATCGTGAGCATCTGCTGTTCCTTACTGGCTGTCGGATGCGGAAAAAAAATGACCCTGGAGGATGCCCCGGTCTATGTGCAGGCAGTTCTGGATGCCCGCTACAAGGCAGATTACAGCGCTTATATGGAGTATAAGAAATGTGAAGAATACGAAGCGTCGCTGATCCACGAGAACGGCATGAACGCTCTCCTCAATACCATGAAGGTGGGCAGCACCTCCGTCACCGCGGAACTGAAAGACCAGTACCGGCAGCTCTTTACGGAACTCAACGCCCTCTGCCGGATCACCGTAGGCGATGCGAAAGAGGACGGAGACGGTTTTACCGTAGAAGTGAGCGCAGAACCCTTTGCCATGTTTGACGGCATCAGCCAGAGCCTGATCGACGCGCTTGGAGCCGAAGATCCGGCCACCCTCACCAACAGCGAACAGGTCAACCAGTTCCTGTATGAAAAAATGTATCAGCTGATCACCCCCAGGCTGTCCTCCCCGAAATATGGGGACCCTGAAACAGTTACCTTACATATCCAGCCCAATGGGGATAAGGTCCAGACCATCAGCGAAGAAGATCTGAATGCCCTGGATGCCGTAATCTACGCTGCATTGCTGTAAGGAGCCGCGTGAAACTCACTGATACATCCTGACTTGTCGTTTTCTCTGCCCGGCGCAGTCATCTGTACCCTGCCGGGCGGATTCTTTTTCTCTGCCGAATCAGGCGGAGCTCCTTACGTGCGGAAAATATGCCCCCGCAGCTTTCCCCACAGCTCCCTCTGTACATATCCATAAGCACCCACATACAGGAACAGCACTGCCTGGCCGGCGGCAAGAACCCCCAGCTTCACCCAGAAGGACAATGTCCCCGCGAACAGAAGCTTCTGAAAAAAAAGAACTGCCGGAAGATAGAGCAGGTTGAATATCCCATATCGGATGCCCCAAAGCAGAGCCGTCTTTTTCCGAACCCCGGCATTCCAGCCGCTAAGCCGCTCCCAGGCGGTTTCCTCCGCCAGGATGAAGAATCCCATCGCCCCATAGGTGGCAACGTACAGTTTGTTGGGCGCCAGGATCAGTCCCAGCAATACGCCTGCCACATAAAACGCGGCTGCGGTTCTTCTCCCGAATTCCCGGAAGACGATCCCGACAAAAAAGGAAGCCGCCGCAAGCAAAAACAAGGTGCCTGTCTCGATGACGCTCCCCAGGATCATGCAGATCACCGATAATGCCAGCAGCAGCCCGCCGAACGCCATTTTCTTTGCCTTTATATGCATGAACAAAGATCTCCTCCCATACATTCGCACAGCTGGTCCGCAATACATAAGTCACAGCACATGTTTCCCGTACCGCAGGAATTGCCGCCCATGCCGTAGCCGCCTCCATAGGGGTAATTCTGGTACTTCTGCCCGCTCCATTCCAGTTGGTTCAGAAGCTGGCGGTACTGCAGGTTATTGGGCTCCATGTTCACGGCCTGGCCGGCGTGGTCGCGGGCCATGATGTTGTTCCCGATCCCCGCATTGGCCGCGGCGCTTAAATAATACCATTCCGCAGTCCGGTTGGGCATTCCGTTGAGCACATTCAAGGCTTCCCGGTAGCGCCTTGCGTTCAGGTAGGTATACACCGGCTGCATCTGCGGATTCTGCCCGGCGCCGGAGCTGCCGTAGGTCTGCTGATAGCTGCCCTGGCCGCTTCCTCCCTGGTAGCCGTACCCGTATTGATAGCCGCCCTGCTCCCGCTGCTTCATGATCATGTCATAGGCTTCCTGTACTTCCTTAAATTTTTCCTCCGCCAGGTCCGCAAGCGGATTATTTACATTTGCGTCCGGGTGATACTTCCTTGTCAGATCCCGGTATGCCCGTTTCACTTCATCATCCGATGCGTTCGTTGGAATCCCCAGCACTTCATATGGATTTTTGTTCATCTTTGTTTTTCTCCTCTATATTGATCTTCCTGATCCTCTGCTCTCATACGTTTACCATGATATAATAAAATTTCCCAATTGTCCAGATTCATTTTGCATTACGGTAATACAGATATCCCGTTAGATCGGCCAGAAACCACCCGATGGGCACGGCTGCCCAGATCCCGGTCACCCCGATCTGGGGCACCGCCGACAGGATATATGCCAGCAGCACCCGGGTTCCCAGCGAGATCACGGTCAGCACCAGGGACATGCCGGGACGCTTGACGGCACGGTAATATCCATAGCAGAGAAACAAAAAACCGATCAGATAATAAAAGCCGCCCTCGATCCGCAGGTAACGCACCCCTTCCCGAATGATTTCCGTTTCCTGCGGCTTCACAAAGATCAGCATCAGCGGCCTGGCGAATACAAAGACTAGCGCGCTGACTGCCGCCCCGAAGAAAAACGCGGTCTTTACAGCGCTTCGGATCCCCTCCCGGATCCGTTTTGTTTTCCCTGCCCCGTAATTCTGCGCCACAAAGGTGGAAAACGCATTTCCGAAATCCTGCACCGGCATATAGGCAAAGGTATCGATCTTGACCGCCACGGAAAAAGCCGCCATGACGACCGCCCCGAAACTGTTTACCAATCCCTGTATCATCAGGATCCCGAAATTCATGACCGACTGCTGGATGCAGGTCAGGGAAGACAACTGAAAAATTTCCCTCAGCACTTCCGGCTTCCATCTCAGATCCCTGCGCTTAAAGCGGAACTGTGGGAATTGTATTATTGTATACAATAAGATCCCAACCCCCGCGATATACTGCGACAGGACAGTAGCCTCCGCGGCCCCCCGCACGCCCCGATGAAAACGGAGGATAAACAGCAGGTCCAGCCCGATGTTGGACAGCGCGGCAATCCCGAGAAACAAAAGCGGTGCGGTGGAATTGCCTACCGCACGCAGCAGGGAAGCAAAAAAGTTATATAAAAAGGTCGCCAGGATCCCCCAGAAGATCACCCACAGATATTCCCGCATCAGCCCATACACATCTCCGGGCACACACAGCAACCCAAGGATCAGATCCAGCCCTGCAAATACGGCAGCGCTTAAGAGCAGCGCCGCAGCCCCGATCATCACAAAGGACATAAAAATACCGGACTTCATCCGGTCATATTCCTGTTTTCCAAAGCTGATGGAGAAGGAGACGCCGCTCCCCATGCAGAGCCCCAGCAGGATGGAGGTCAGAAATGTCATCAGGGAATAGGAGGATCCCACCGCCGCCAGAGCCTCTTTTCCAAGGAACTGCCCTACGATCAGCGTATCTACGATATTATAAAGCTGCTGCAGCAGGTTTCCTACCATCATGGGAAACGCAAACCGCAGCAGAGAGCCTGTAATATTTCCGGTTGTTAATGTCGTCTGTTTCATGTCTTTTTGTGCTCTTTCTTGTTTTCCTGCGTCTCTTTCTTCTTTTCCTGGATACGGTTATATCGGTTCCAGACCCCGGTATAGAGGATATTCCGCAGGATATCCGCATCCTGCAGACAGGGCAGCTTTTCGAAGGCCGCCGTGCTCTCCGCGATCATCATGCACAGGATCTGCTTTATGCGCTCCTCATAATCCGCACTCCGGTTTAAGTCCCGGAGGGGATTATAATTCCCCTGCTCCAGATCCTGTTCCAGATCTTCATAGGCGTCCATGATATAAATAAATTTCCCCAGGAAGAAGCCCATCCTGCGTAAGTCTTCCTCCCAGACGTCCTGTTTGTACACCAGCACCTCTTCCATCAGCCGCCCAAAGCATCCGGCCGCCTCGTCAATGTCCCTGCTTTTTGCCGCTTCCATCCTCTCCAGCGCTTTCAACTCCCGATGCATCACCCTGCACTGTCTGGGATATTTCTGAGCCGCCTTTTTTGCCTTTCGGCCCAATGCATGAAGCCCCAAAAGACTTCCCGGCTTCCTCTCGTCCTGCCAGTCGTCCTTTAAGTGATACCAGGTCAGGATCACATTCATGTCCGCAGCGTATTCCGTGATCTCGCTCTGCAGCATCTGCTGTTTTTTTATGGGGTGCGTCTTGCACCTGCGGATCGACTCTTTCAGTGCGGATTCATACAGCGAAGTCAAAAGTACGACAATGAATGTCATATCATAGCTCAGGGTCATCTGCCCCAGGCTCCCGTACCGCTCCTTCAATGACCTGCACAGACCGCAGTAATGCGCCCGGTATCTCCGCAGATCCTTCACCTTCAGTTCCGGTTCGCAAATCGTAATATAACCAAACATGTTCCCTCTCCTGCAAAGGATGACTGTCCGTTCCCCCAGGGTCCGGACAGCCATCCGCATATGACATCATTTCAAAAATCCAGGGGCTTTCGGATGATCATTCCTCCTTCGCCCAGCCGTAAGAGCACGTGACAGCACGCTTCCAGCCTTTCAGCATCTTCTCCCGCTTCTCAGGCTCGATTGCCGGAACAAAGATCTTGTCAATGCCCCAGTTCTGCTTCACGTCCTCAATATCCTTCCAGTAGCCGACAGCAAGCCCTGCAAGATAGGCCGCTCCCATCGCGGTGGTCTCCACGCATCTTGGGCGGTTCACCGGCGCGTTGCTGAGATCCGCCTGGGTCTGCATCAGGAAATTATTGGCGCTGGCGCCGCCGTCCACCCGCAGAGCCGACAGGTTCATTCCCGAATCCGCCTTCATCGCTTCCAGTACGTCGTTGACCTGATATGCCAGAGATTCCAGCGTTGCCCGGATGATATGGTATTTGTTCACGCCCCGGGTCAGCCCCACAATGGTGCCCCTGGCGTACTGATCCCAGTAGGGCGCTCCCAGCCCGGTAAAGGCCGGCACCACATAGCAGCCATTGGTGTCCTTCACCCTCTGGGCAAAATATTCACTGTCCGCGGCTGAATCGATCAGCCGGAGCTCATCCCGCAGCCACTGCAGCGCCGCGCCGGCCACAAAGATAGACCCCTCCAGAGCATAGGTCACCTTGCCGTTCATGCCCCAGGCAATGGTGGTGACAAGCCCGTTCTTGGAAAGCACCGGCTGGCTGCCCGTATTCATCAGCAGGAAGCATCCGGTCCCGTATGTATTCTTTGCGTCTCCCTGCTCAAAACAGGCCTGGCCGAACAGGGCCGCCTGCTGGTCTCCCGCCGCCCCCGCGATGGGGATCCGGCCTCCGAAAAAGCTGGGATCGGTCTCCCCGTAAATCTCGCTGGATGCCCTGGCCTGGGGCAGCATACTCTTTGGGATCCCCAGCTCTTCCAGAATCTCATCGTCCCATTCCAGCGTATGGATGTTGAACAGCATCGTCCTGGACGCGTTGCTGTAGTCCGTCACATGTACCGCTCCCCTGGTCAGCTTCCAGATCAGCCAGGTCTCCACGGTCCCGAAAAGCAGAGTCCCCTTCTCGGCGCGCTCCCTGGCCCCTTCCACATGATCCAGGATCCATTTTACCTTCGTCCCTGAAAAATAGGCATCGATCACCAGCCCGGTCTTCTCCCGGAACTTCTCCGTCAGCCCCTTCTCCTTTAAGCTGTCGCAGTATTCCGAGGTCCTCCGACACTGCCAGACAATGGCCGGATACACAGGCTGCCCCGTATTTTTATCCCACACGATCGTGGTCTCCCGCTGATTCGTGATGCCGATGGCCGCGATGTCCTCCGCAGAAGCCCCGATCTTCGTCATCGCCTCCCGTGCCACCGCAAGCTGGGTAGACCAGATCTCTCCGGGTTCATGCTCCACCCATCCGGGTTTTGGAAAATGCTGTGTAAACTCCTTCTGCGCCACACTGCACATCTCGCCCTTTTCATTAAACAGGATACAGCGGTTGCTCGTCGTACCTGAATCCAGAGCCATTACATACTTTGCCATGCCAATGTCCTCCTTTGTATCTTTTCTCGTTGCCTCGTTACGGTTCTTCCGGCCGGGGGCGCGTTAATCCTGCCTGAAACAGCAGCTTGATCTTCGGAAAATATTCCAGCTCCGCCTTGCCGATGATCTTCTTTTTTGCCACGAACTTATGCTCCCAGAATCGGGAATCCCAGGAATCATTCCGATTGTCCCCCATCATAAAATACATATCCGAGGGTACATAAAAGGGACCGAAATCACTGTCGATCTTCTCCGTTATATAATCCTCCTCCAACGGCTCTCCATCCACACAGACCTTTCCGTCCCTTCCTTCCACCGTCTCTCCCGGCAGCGCAATGATCCGTTTCAGATAGACCGTTTCTTCGTCATCCGGAAAATAAAACGCAATGATATCCCCCCGCTTCGGTTCCGACACGGCATATGCCACACGGTTGATGAGAAGCCTGCTTCCGGCCATAACGGTATCTTCCATGGAACCGGTGGGAACCTGGGCGCTGGTGATCAGCACCTTGCTGGCTGCAAATCCAACCGCAAGGGCAATGATGATCGTCTTTGTCCAGTCCAATAGTTCAGAGATTATCTTTTTCTGATCCTTCATACCTGTATATATCTCCTGTGTATCCGAAACACGCTTCCGGCTCTGAACAGCCCGTGCATCGTTCTTCTGTGCTTTCGCCCAAGCACCTTCTCCCGGATGTACCGAAAGGTCTCTTCCTCCCCCTTTTGGGAAAGCATGACCAGAAGCGTGGTGAGCAGCCGCTTGGTGTCTTCATGCATCACATAATCATCGGTGCCGCCCTTCTGAAAATAGTCCAGCGGATCCGAATCCTGGTATGCGCTCCCTTTATACACCTTGCAGGCCGCGATCCGATCCAGGAACATCTCCACCACATACCGGACCGGCATCTTCATTCCGATCAGGCACTTCCTTCCGTCAATCCCATAATCGACCCAGTATTCATAATGGTGCTTGTTGCGCCCCTTGTGATGCAGCCAGGCGGAAGAATAGCCCTTTGCCTTTCTCTCTGCATTGTTGGGACTCTGGGTCCCCTGATAGAACCGGCATCCCACCCGGAACTCCGTCCACGTATATTTTGACAGGTCATGGAGCAGTCCCTGCAGGTACAGCCCCACCTGAAAACACTCCTTCATGACCAGCATCTTATGCTTTGTGATCGTACGGAAATGCTCCGCAGCCTTTATCATATCCAACTCACCCTCTTCGCTGTATACACTCAGTATCTGTCCCGGAACCGGTCACGCTTGATGCACGGTTCCTCTTCTTTCCCATCAGGACCGCAACGCTGCGTGCCTGCAGCTCGATCCGCTTCTGATCCTCTTCCTTCTCTTCCACCGCACCCTTGTCCGTCTCGATCACCCGGTACCACTCCAGATCCTTCGGCAATGCGGGCAGCGCGAAGGAATGCTTCAGCCAGTGCATATTGTAGGCGATAAAGCAGAGATCCTCCTGCTCCCCGGCCGCGCAGTAGAGCACGCCCAGCTGCCGGCTGTGTACCTCCGCCGGTGCCTGCCATGCATTTTCCCCGTGGTAGGACACGTCCGGCAGCCCGCAGCCGCTGCGGTCTGTTCCGGACAGCGGAAATCTCTGATGAAGGGCCGGATGCGCCTTACGAAACGCGATCAGGCTTTTCACATATTGGAAAAGGCTGTTGTCCCGTTTCAGCCTGCCCCAGTCCAGCCAGGCCGTTTCGTTGTCCTGGCAGTATACGTTGTTGTTTCCCTTCTGGGTATTCCAGAATTCATCCCCCGCAAGAAGGCAGGGCGTCCCCTGTGCCGTGAGCAGCAGAAGAAACGCATTCCGGATCTGTCTTTTCCTCAGATTCTTGATATAGCGCTTCCTGCTGGGTCCCTCCGCACCGCAGTTCCAGCTGTAGTTATAATTGGGCCCGTCCAGATTCCGTTCCCCGTTGGCCTCGTTGTGCTTGGCCTCATAGGACACCAGGTCATTCAGGGTAAATCCGGTATGGGTCGTGATATAATTGCATTTGCCGTTGGTGTTGGTATTCAGGCAAAGCGCGCCGATCACCGGATTCACCATGTCCTCGTCCCCTTTGAGGAACCGGCGCATGGTATTCTGGAATCCGTCGTCCTTCTGCATGATCTTGGTCCCTTTCAGGAGCGGATCCCGGGTCAGACAGTCCCATGACACATGATACGGATTGATCACAAATCCGTCAATGTGGTATTCCAGCATGTAATATTTCAGGCATTCGATGGCGGTCTGGGTCTGGATGCCCTGTTCAAAAGGCATCTCCAGCACCACTTCGATCCCGGCCCTGTGGCAGCATTTTACCATGTCCTTCAATTCGGACGCGGCATGGCCAGCCCCGCTGTAGGCCGCCTTGGGCGCAAAGTAATAGCCTCCGCCGTACCCCCAGTAATTCAGACGGCTTCCGAATGCTTCGTCAAACTCATAGATGGGCATGCATTGGATCTGGTTGATCCCCAGCTCCGTCAGATAGGGAAGCATCTCCACGATCCCGGCAAAGGTTCCCTTCTGCTTTACCCCGGAGGAGGAATGCTTTGTGAACCCGCGGACATGAAGGCTATATGCGATCACCTCCTCAAACGGAAGCTTTAAGATATGATCTCCCTCCCAGTCATAGGAAGCGGTCGGAAAGCGCCCCCGCACCCGGTGCAGGTCCGCATCCGGCATCTCACCGAACTTTCTCGTCCTGGCCAGCTCCCGGACATAGGGATCCAGAATGACCTTGTCATCGATCCGGAAGTTGTATTCATATTTCTGCACATCCAGTCCTTCCACTGCCAGAAAGCGGATCTCCCCCAGTCCTTCTTCCTCCGGCATCTCATAAACGACAGCCGGTTCTGTCTTTCCTGCGCGATAGAGCAGAAGCTCACATTTCTTTCCCGATGGTACGGAAACTGCAAAGTTCACCTTGTCCTGCTTTATCTTCACCCCAAGTGGCTGCGGGTACCCTTCCACTTTCTTCATATGCTCTTCCTCCTGTAAATGTAACCAATTTGCACAGCAAATTGATTGCCTGCTTGCCCGCCATCTGCGAAGCAGATTTTTAATGCGGGCAATTCCCGTATCGTTTTTTCATACGATACATTACATTAGCAAGCCTTCTTCCTACTGCCAGCCGTCTGTTCCGTACATCTCTACATTTCCCTTGTCAATGAGAAATGTG
>CATLCV010000118.1 GCA_949893755.1 uncultured Lachnospiraceae bacterium
AGGCCTATGAGTGGAATTCCACAAAACTGGAATTTAAGCACCGAACCAATAAAGAAATTACCGGGCTGTCTTACATGACGAGCTTAGTCATACAGGCACTAAAAACACTTGGTAAATCCAATGTCACGCCGGAGGTCATACAGACGCTTTCAAAGAAGTTGACAGATACGGACAAGCAAGCGTGCCTGAAAGAAGCGACGGAATCTACGGATTGGGTTTACGATACGATACGGCGAATTTGCGGAGGTGAAAGGTACAATGAAGAATGTGGCAAGACTTTCGGATAATGACCGGAGGGAGCTTTTTAGAAATACAGCCGATAAGATGGGTTTGAATGACGCCATTGTGGAAAAAGATTTTTGGGTATGCATTTCATCTATTTACATTTTTCTCTTGACTTTTAAATCCTACATATGTAATATTTACTTTGAAACAATAGCTTAAAAATTTTTTGACTTTAAATCCTACACGCGTAATATTTCTTTTGAAGTTTATAGATACGCGGGATTTAGAACAGATGAATGGAGGCAGATATGAGGTTTGAAGGAAAAGACAGGTACAAGCAGAAGATGGGAAGAAACTGGTTCGTTCTTCTTATTATTATCTTGCTTTTGGGTATATCCGGATGTGCTGATACACCCCGGATGAAATCTGGAGATGATGAACAGGGGAACGGGGCGGCAAAGTCCGGGAAGGAGGTCCAGGAGAAAGCAGACCCGGTGATCGAGATTGGATATGCGCTTTTTAGAAATGCCGAGGAAGCAGGACGTATGGACGACTTGGAAATGTTCCGCAGTATTGTTAACCAATTTGGCAGTCATGGTTATGCGGCCGTTGACGGAAGGAACCAGATCGACATGACAGAACCGGAGCAGGTCATCAGTTTCTGCGGGAAAGTAGACGCAAAAAAGGAAGGAAAGCTGACCATTCTTAAAATCAATGACCTGGAGGGAGCCTTGGACGGGATTGTGAAATATGACCTGAAGACAGAAGACGGGAAGGTAGAAGCAGCCGCCAGTTATTACAAGTATAAGGATCAGGACATGGAAATGGTATCTACAGCCGGTTTTCATGCAGACCGGTGGAAATATACGGAGGACGGGTATCTGATGTTTTCCGGCAGCTATTTTTCCGAATCGTTTTATGTGCTTACGATGAGTGCAGCCAGCGAGTATGCCGCGTTTCGGGTGCTGCCTTTAGACGAAACATGCAGGGAGCTGAACCGGAAGTATATCCTTCCTGTCGGTTATAAGAGGAACAACCTGTTTCTGGCGGATTGGAATGAGAATGATTTTGGGGCTTTGGATTTCTATGACCTGTATGACCTGTTTTACCCCAGGGTAAACGGCAGGCAGGTTCCGTATGTTATGGACGACAACTTAGGGGTCGGCGCGGTATACAGGATCCCGAAGGATGAATTTGAGAATGTGATTCAAAGCTATCTCAACATAGACAGCGGTACATTGCAGTCAAAAACGGTTTTCTTTCCGGAGGATGGAACGTATGAATATAAGCCGAGAGGCTTTTATGAAGTAGAAAACCTGGAGTATCCTTATCCGGAAGTGGTTCAGTATACGAAAAACAGCGACGGAACCATCACGCTGACAGTCAATGTGGTATTTCCCTTTGCAGGCATGTCCAAAGTATATGCTCACGAGGTGGCGGTCCGCCCTTTGGAAGGCGGAGGGGTGCAGTATATATCGAACCGGATCCTGCCGTCAGAGGAAAACCGGGAGGGAACCTGGCATAAGCCTCGTTTGACTCCGGAACAGTGGGAAGAGATGTATGGGGCGGAAGTGCTGCGGCAGAAGCCGCCAGGCGCTTGTTCAGGATTTGCATGGTCCCGGGTTCCGGCTCAGGGAATGGAGAGGCTTAACAATAGCTTGAATCCGGTCTGTTTTCATGATATCATATGATCGCTATACGTTGAAATGGGAGGAGGATACAAATGAACAGATATGAATTTACGAAGGCGCTGGAAACGGGGAACGCAACGATAGACCAGGAGCACCGGGAGCTGATCCGGGCGGTGAACAAATTGCTGGATGCCTGCAGTGAGGGGAAAGGGCGGGCATCTATGAATGAAACCATCCAATTTCTGAACCAATATGTAAACCAGCATTTTTCGCATGAAGAGCAGCTCCAGAAGCAGAGCGGCTATCCTGGGATGCCTGCCCACAGGATTTTTCATGAAAAATACAAACAGACATTGAAGGAGATCACATCTCAGATAGCGGTATCCGGTCCGACGATCGCAGAATTGGGAAAACTGAATAAACATATCAGTGTCCTGATCACGCATATCACTACAGAGGATAAAAAGCTGGCCGCATTTTTAAATCAGTCATAGCGTTCAGGTATGTGATTCCAATCTATATCTGGATTTTTTCTGAAACCTGTGTTATAATATTTCCGACATATGACGGAAATGGAGGCGCAAGCGATGGCAAGACCCAGCAGATGCAGACGAATCTGCACAGAACCGGCTTATGACAGCTTTGTTCCGGAGGGGATCTCCTGCGGGGAGCAGGTCATCCTGACGGTAGACGAGTATGAGGTGATCCGGCTGATCGACCTGGAGAAGCTGACCCACGAGCAGTGCGCCAGGCAGATGGATATCTCCAGGACCACGGTGACAGAAGCGTATGAAGCCGCCAGGGAGAAGGTTGCGGACAGCATTGTCCATGGAAAGCAGCTTCTGATCGAGGGCGGGAATTACCGGCTCTGCGACGGCTCGGCCATTCATTTTTGTCAGAGAAAATGTCGTAAGCATTGCGGAAAAACAGACGGCACAAAGCAGGACGTGCAGATGAAAGGAGCAGGCGAGATGAGGATCGCGGTTACATTTGAAAACGGAGAAGTATTTCAGCATTTTGGACACACGGAGCAATTCAAGATTTATGATGTGGCGGACGGCCAGATCACGAAGGAGCAGGTGATCGATACCAACGGCAGCGGACACGGCGCGCTTTCCGGGCTTTTGGGCGGCATGGAGGTGGACACCCTGATCTGCGGCGGGATCGGCTACGGCGCCCAGGTTGCGCTGGCGGAAGCAGGGATCAGGCTTTACGGAGGCGTGACAGGAAACGCGGACGATGCGGTCCGGGCATTTCTGGCGGGAGACCTTGCGTATGATCCGGAGGTGCAGTGCGACCACCATGGACACGGACACGAGGAAGGACACTGCCAGGGCCATTGCGGCGAGAATAAGCATGGCTGCGCGGGGAATTGAGGCGGCCGGTATACACATTAGGAACCGTATGGAAATATCCTGTGCAGTCTGTCCAGGCTATTTCCAGCAGTTCCTTAAAAATCGGCTGTGCTTTTTGAAGGTGCGGCCGATTTTCTTTGCCGCATGGAATACACAGATCGAGGAACTGTATGCATCGGTCACCGGCACGGCACCGATGGTGCCGGAATACGGGCTGGATACGATCCCGGTATATTTGAGGAAAGGGAGCCGGGGATTTTAACTCATAAGGAGCTGTCATGAAGGTTTATTCCATGACAGCTCCTTATCTGCGTTTCATTTTGGTCTGAAATCAATTCCCGCGCAGATAGAAGTTGACGGTACGCGGAATTTAGCTGTATAATCAGACGTATCAAACAGTTTGAATGGAGGCGCGGCATGGGAATTTATCTGAATCCGGGGAATGACGGCTTTTGGACATCCGTCCGTTCTAAGATCTACGTGGACAAGACGGGATTGATCGCATACACAAATGAACTGCTCAATACGGAGCAAAAATATATCTGCGTCAGCCGGCCCCGGCGCTTCGGAAAATCGATGGCCCTGAAAATGCTGGCTGCCTATTACAGCCGCGGCTGTGATTCCAGGGAGCTGTTCTCAGAATGGAAGATCAAAAATGACAGAACATTTGAAGCGCATCGGAATCAGTATGATGTTATTTTTTTGAATATGCAGCATGTTCTGATCCGGGCAGGGGATCGGAGCATGACCGATGATCTGGAAGAAGCCGTGATCGATGAACTGCGTGAAGCCTATGGGGAATATTTTTCAGAAAAGGAAACAGTCCTTTCTGCCGCTTTAGAGAGAATCTACGTGAACACGGGAAAAAAGTTTATATTCCTGATTGATGAGTGGGACTGTGTCATGCGTGAAAGGCAGGAGGCGGAAGACTTCCAGAAGCAATATCTGGATTTCCTGCATAATCTTCTGAAGGATCAGCCCTATGTGGCGCTTGCTTATATGACGGGGATCCTTCCTGTAAAGAAATACGGCCTGCATTCCGCCTTGAATATGTTCTGGGAATATTCGATGACGGATCAGGGCTTTTTTGAGGAATATACCGGATTTACAGAGGAAGAGGTACAAGCGCTGTGTGAGCGGTACGGCATGGATTTTGCGGAGGCCGGAAGCTGGTATGACGGATATCAGTTTACAAAATTTCGGCATATCTATAATCCCAAATCCGTGGTGGAGGCGATGCTCCGCCGCAGATTTGCGAATTACTGGACATCCACAGAGACCTATGATGCCCTGAAAATCTATATGGATATGGATTTTGACGGACTGCGCGGGGATATTGTACAGATGCTGGGCGGGGCCCGGGTCAGGGTCAACACGCTCAGCTTCCAGAATGATATGCAAAGCTTCCGGATCAAGGACGATGTATTAACGCTGCTGATCCACTTGGGATACCTTGCGTATGACTCCTCGAAGGAGGAAGCATTTATCCCAAACAGAGAGATCGCCAGGGAATTTGAAAATGCCATGAGCGCGGGCGGATGGGCGGAAATCATGCGTGTCCTGAAGGCATCGGAAAGGCTGCTGGAGGATACGCTGCGCTGTGAGGAAGAAAGCGTTGCAAGAGGGCTCGACAAGGCACAGATGGAGGTTGCTTCCATCCTGACTTATAACGATGAAAATTCCATGGGCTGCGCCATCAGCCTTGCGTATTACAGCGCAAGAAAGGATTATAAGCTGATCCGGGAACTTCCGGCGGGACATGGATTTGCAGATGTTGTTTTTCTGCCCCGGCCTTTCTGCAGTAAGCCGGCCCTTTTGATCGAGCTGAAGTATGAAAAGTCTGCGGATTCCGCCATACAGCAGATCAAGGACAGGCAATACATGCAGGCACTGGAAGGATATTCGGGGGAAATCCTGCTGGTGGGCGTAAACTACGATAAAAATGACAAAAATAAAAAGCACAGCTGTGTGATCGAACGTTTCCTATATGAACGATAGCAGGTGGATAAAACGATGAACCAAATCGAAAACAAGGCGATTTTTGAAGAGATGCCGATTCCAAAGGCGGCGAAAAAGCTGATGATCCCGACGGTCCTCAGCTCTTTGGTGATGGTCATTTACAGCCTGGCAGACACGTATTTTGTGGGGAGGCTGAACGATCCGCTACAGAATGCGGCCGTGACGCTGGCAGCGCCGGTCATGCTGTCCTTTAACGCGGTCAGCAACCTGTTCGGCGTGGGAAGCTCCAGTATGATGAGCCGGGCTCTGGGGCGGAAGGATTTTGATACCGTGAGAAAAAGCGCGGCCTTCGGGTTCTACTGCGCACTGGCCGGAGGGCTGCTCATTTCCATGATCTGCCTGTTCTTCCGGACGCCGATGCTGCACCTTCTGGGGGCGGACGCGGCTACCATGGAGGCCACGGCAGCCTATATGAAATGGACGGTCATCTGCGGCGCGGCGCCGTCCATCCTGAATGTGGTGATGGCGTATTTCGTGCGCTCGGAGGGTGCGGCATTTCACGCCAGCATCGGAACCATGAGCGGATGCATTTTGAATATGATCCTGGATCCGGTATTCATCATGCCCTGGGGACTCGGGATGGGAGCGGCCGGAGCGGGGCTGGCCACCTTTCTCTCAAATTGTACGGCCTGCTGTTATTTTTTCGTGCTGCTGTATGTAAAACGGGGACGCACATTTATCAGCGTGAAGCCGAAGGATTTTACCCTGAAACGGGAGATCGTGACCGGCATCTGCGGGGTGGGGGTTCCGGCATCCATCCAGAACCTGCTCAACGTGACGGGAATGACGATCCTGAACAATCTTATGTCCGGCTATGGCACGGAAGCAGTGGCGGCCATCGGCATTGCACAGAAGATTTATATGATCCCCATGCAGATCGCGCTGGGCGGGACACAGGGGATCATGCCGCTGGTGGGATATTCCTATTCCAGCGGGAATTACCGGCGGATGGATGATACGATCCGGTTTGTGAGAAGGCTTTTGATTCCCTGCCTGGCGGTTGTGGCGGCGTTCGGATGGATCTTTGCGCCCGGGCTGATCCGGATCTTCATCCGCAATCCGGAGATCGTCCGGTACGGGGCGATCTTTCTGAGGGCGCTCAGCCTGTGTATCGTATTTCTTGTGATCGATTTCCTGGGGATCGGGGTATTCCAGAGCGTGGGGAAGGGGAGGATCTCCCTGGTGTTCGCGATCCTGCGCAAGATCGTATTTGAGATTCCGGCGACGCTGATCCTGAATGGGCTGTTCGGGATCTATGGAATCGCGTATGGGGCGTTTGCGGCGGAATTGATGCTGGCATGTATCAGTACTGTAATCTTGAATCGGATGATGAGGGGGCTGCTGAAAACTCCTTGATGTCAAAATAGTGTAGTTTTTTCTTGGTATTCCGTAAGACAATCCAACCGAAATCCGTTATACTGTTCGAAATATAACTTTTTTGAGGAATATGCCTTACCGGTCTGCGCAGCAGCCGTACAGGAGCGTTCCCATGTTTAAAAGGGCGGTGCTTATGAAAACTACAATGACAAAACCATCCACGTTTTATAAAGACATGTTCCGGCTGGCGCTCCCGATCGTATGCCAGAACCTGATCACCACGGCCGTCGGTTCTGCGGACGTAATCATGCTGGGATGGGTGAGCCAGACCGCGCTTTCCGCAGGCTCTCTAGCCAACCAGATCATGTTCATATTGAACCTTGTTTACTCCGGAATCTCCTCCGGGATCGGCATGCTGGCCGCCCAGTACTGGGGCAGGAAAGACACCCGGACGATCGAAAAGATCATGGGGATCGGCATGAAACTGTCCATCCTGGTCTCATTCCTCTTTTTTGTGCTGGCCTGCTTTTTTCCGAGGCTTCTGATGCTGGTCTTTACATCGGATCCGGAGCTCATCGAGACGGGAATGTCCTATCTGCGGATCGTGGGGATCTCCTACCTGTTCATGAGCATTTCCCAGGTGTACCTGTGTACCATGCGCTCCATTGAGCGGGTGGTGTTCGCGACCGTCACCAACGGATCCGCCCTGGGGCTGAACATTCTCCTCAATGCGGTGTTCATCTTCGGACTGTTCGGTCTGCCGAAAATGGGGATCCTGGGGGTGGCGCTTGCGACGACCACTGCCCGGGGCGTAGAGCTGCTGATCTGCCTGGCGGACGCCTGCCGGTTCGAGACGATCCGTTTCCGGCCACGGATCCTGCTGGAGCATCACAAAGTCCTGTTTCAGGATTTTATGAAATACTCTCTTCCTGCCTTTGGAAATGAGGTCTCCTGGGGAGTCGGATTTTCCATGTATTCCGTGATCATGGGCCATCTGGGAAGCGACATGGTGGCGGCCAATGCGGTGGCTGTTGTGGCCAAAAACCTGGGGACAGTGGTCTGCTTCGGGATCGCCAATGCAGGCGCTATCCTGCTGGGAAAGGCCATCGGGGCCGGGCAGATGGAGACGGTCAAGGAGGACGCGTCCCGCTTCTGCTGGATCACATTTGTCAGCGGGATCGCAGGCGGCGCATTGATCTTCCTGCTGCGGCCGCTGTTTATGAATATGGCGGATCTCAGCACTGTGGCACAGGGGTATCTGAGCATCATGCTGTTTATTAATATGTATTCCGTTCTGGGGCAGGCCATGAACAGTACCGTCATCTGCGGGATCTTCCGCGCGGGCGGGGACTCCCGGTGGGGATTTATCTGTGATGTGATCGATATGTGGCTGTTTGCGGTGCCGCTGGGATTTATCAGCGCGTTTCTGTTAAAGCTCCCGCCTATGTGGGTGTATTTCCTGATCTATCTGGATGAATTTGTGAAGCTGCCGTTTGTGTATCGGCATTATAAAAGCTACAAATGGCTGAAAAATATTACCAGGGATTTTGACGGATCTCCTTTTTTGTGATAAGGTAAATGTATCAACAGAAACGATACATGTTGCATGTCAGGAGATGAGACTATGGCAAGAAATAAACACCCCGAGGAAACGGTAAACCTGATCCTGGACACGGCTTTTGACCTGTTTATGGAGAAGGGCTATGAGCACACCTCCATCCAGGACCTTCTCAACAACTTAGGGGGCTTAAGCAAGGGCGCGATCTACCATCATTTTAAATCAAAAGAAGACATCCTGGAGGCGGTGACGGACCGGATGACGGAGGAATCCAACAGGCTGCTTGGCGTGATCCGTGACCGGACGGATATCACGGGAAGGGAAAAGCTGAAAATGATCTTCAAGGAGTCTCTGAAAAGACCGGTCCAGGAAGAGCTTTTTTCGGCGGCGCCGGATCTGAGCAGAAGCCCGACTCTTTTGTTCAGCATGTTCCGGGATACGGTGGATGATGTGGCGCCGAACTATATCCTTCCGGTGATCCGGGACGGGATCGCGGACGGTTCTATTCATACCGACTACCCGGAAGAGCTGGCGGAGCTGATCATACTGGGGGCGAATGTGTGGATGAACCCCATGGTCTTCGGCAATTCCCCGGAGCAGATCCTTCGGAAGGGCATGGTCTTCGGACAGATGCTGCAGGGCTTCGGGCTGGACATCCTGGACGAGGAGATCATCGGGCGGATGCAGGAGCTTACGGAGATCTATCAGAAGAACCGTTGAATGTATACGGCCTGCGGCACGGTGCGCAGGCGGCGCCGCACAGGTGGAAAGTTTTTTTGCAAAGTTCCTTACACAGGAGGATCGCGATGTCTCAATTGATGGAAAAAATAGAAGCACTCTGCGGAATTCCCATTTTCTGCACAGAGGACGAGAACAGTGCACCGAAAAGCATCGGTGCATTTTTAGAACAGGAAAGCCCCTTTGCATGCGCCCCGTTTCTTGTGGAGCTGCTGGTCAAACGCTGCATGCGCCAGGCGCTTCCGGTCGTCTATAAATATGAATACGGGGCCTTTTTTATCTGCGTAAAAGGAAAAAATGGCTTTTATCTGGCCGGACCGGTCTGCACGGAGGACATGGATTATGCCGGCCTGAACCGGTTCCATGAGGCTTACGGCATTGCCGGGGAGGAGAAGAAGCATCCGGTGAAGACCGTCCTTTTCCGGATCCTGACCTATGCGGCTGTGATCAGTGAACTGGAAAATGGAATTCCGCTCGACTGCGAGGAGATTTTGAAGGAAAATGGTCTGGCAGAGGAAGTGGAGGCGGAGGTTGAAAAAGAGGATACGGTCCTGGAGATGCGGAAGCTGGACGACGATATGTACCATCACACCTACCAGGAGGAACGCCATGTCATGGAAAGCGTCCGGGAGGGCCGTCCCGGAGAAGCCAGGCGGAGGGCGGATGTGCTTTTTGAAAATGCGGGAATCCTTTCCGGCAGGAAAAAGAACCATTATAAGAACCTGGCCGTGACCTCGGTGACCGTGTGTACGCGGGAGGCCATCGCGGGCGGGGTCTCTCCTGCCAGGGCCTACCGTCTGAGCGATATTTTTATCAACCGGATCGACCGGTGCGCGGATACAAATCAGCTGCAGGAATATTTCCGAAAAGCAATCTACGAATTTGCAAGCCTGGTCGCGGAGGTGAAGTCTGAAAAGGCGGCCAGCAGCTATACGGAACAGTGCAAGGATTACATTTATAAAAATTATAATCATAAGATCTATCTGGAAGAGATCGCGGAGGCCATCGGGATCAGCCCGGGGCATCTCTCAAGGGTATTCCGTCAGGATATGGGCATGACGATCCAGGAATATATCCAGAAGTTCCGTGTGGAGCGGGCAGCAAATCTTCTGAAATATTCGGAGGCCAGCCTGACGGAGATCAGCGACTATGTATGCTTCCACTCCCAGAGCCATTTTGGAAATGCGTTCAAGCGGTATATGCAGATGACGCCCAAGCAGTACCGGGATCAATATAAGGAGAAGGAGTTCCGCTCCTGATCAATGCGCTGGGATCATTTTTATCTGTACGGCTGCTGATCCGGAATTGGAGCTTTAGTGCAGCCGTACAGGTAAAAACAAGTTTGAATTTTGATAAAAATGATGAAATAATGATATAGATATCTTCCCGCAGAGGCTATAATACAACCATCACAAGTGATCAGGAAACGCGTTTCAAAAAGAAAATGAAAAGGAAGAGGAGATAATCATTATGCAAATATTAAAACATGAACCGAGCTATTATGAGACGACCGCCTTTAAGTGGAGGCAGCGTATTGGATTCGGTATCAGCGATTATGCCTGCAACCTGGCATACCTTCTGGCAAATACTTATCTGTTGTTTTACTATACAAACTGCGCGGGACTGGGCGCTTCGGCAGTTGGATTTATGTTCGTTGTTACAAAGTTTATTGATGCATTTACAGACTACATGGTAGGTTCGCTGATCGACCGTACAGATACGAAGATGGGCCGTTACCGCCCATGGATGCTGTGCGGCGCGCCGGTGCTGGCGATCGGCATGGTGCTGCTGTTCTCTGTTCCCACCGGATGGGGCGCAGGCGCGAAGCTGGCCTGGGCATATATAACCTACGTGATCTTTTCCTTTGGATATACCCTGGTCAATATCCCCATGGCTCCGATCGTTTCCGCACTGTCTCCGTCTCCGACAGAGCGTACCAAGATCGCGACCACACGTACCGTATTTTCGAACCTGGGATCTTTGACCTCTTCCCTGTTCGTTATCCCGATGGTTTACTATTTTGCAGGTTCCCAGGACGCGACCGGCGCGGCACTGGCGACAGGCTACCGGAACACCAATATCGTGCTCGGCCTGATGGTCATTGTCATCATGTGCCTGTGTGTATTCAATACGGCAGAGATCAACCCGCCGTCCAAGACCGTGGCAAAATCCTCCATCCTGCAGGATCTGGGCGCTGTCTTTAAAAATAAGTATTACATCATGCTTCTGCTCCTTGTGTTCTTCCTGTTCCTGGGTTACCTTGGAATGTACGGGGCAATGCAGTATTACTATAATTACATTGTATGCGATCAAAGCTCCATGCCGCTGGCTCTGTCCCTGCTGACGATCCTGGCGATCCCGACCATGATCCTGGCGGCATACCTGAACGGACGCGGGATCCACAAGGTAAAGCTGATGCAGTTCGGCGCGATCGTTGACGTAATCGGCTACGCGATCCTGTTCTTTACCTCCAACGGTACGATCGCAACCCTGTCCCTGGCACTGATCGGTCTGGGCTTTGGCTTCCGCTCCAGCATGTTCTTCTCCATGATGCCGGATATCTACGACTACACGGAATGGCAGTGCGGACGGAACCTGGGAGGAACCCAGAACGCGCTCTCCGGTTTTGTAAACAAGCTGTCCAGCGCATCCGCATCGGCTATCGTATCCGCGCTTCTGGTATGGGGAGCCTATGATTCTGAGGCAATGGATGCCGCATTGAAGGCAGGACAGAACCTGGCGGAAGTATTTCCAAAGACACAGACCGCCATCAACTTCGCGTTCGGCGGATTGTCCCTGGTGTCTACGGTCCTGGCGATCGCGGTCATGATCCCCTATGACCTGGATAAGAGATATCCGGAGATCCGCGCGGATCTGAACAAGCGTCAGGCGGAGTCTAAGTAAGAAAAAGCCCTCTGAGGAGAGCGCTGTGCGGCGTACAAGGCAGATGTTGCGATGCAACCGCCGCAGGCGCGAGTTTCGCAGGCAAAACTCTTGTTTATAAACCGGCCGAATGGCCATGATAGGATGCCCTCGGGCATCCTATATGAAAATATTTCTATAAGGAGGAAGGATTATGTGGAATTATGAGTATGCAGTACCGGAAAACAAAAAGGTCCGTGTGATCGTACATACGGACTGCAAAAATGAAGCGGACGACCAGTTTGCCGTGGCCCATCACCTGATGACGCCCCGATTCGACGTAAAGGGGATCGTGGCAGGGCATTTCTGGAAAAATCCCCAGACCTACGGGGAGGAGGGAACCGCGAAAGCCAGCTACGATGAGGTCATCAAGGTACTGGACCTGATGGGGCTGGAAGGAAAATACCCTGTGCTCATGGGAGCTGCCACTGGAATGAAGGACGAAAAGACTCCAATCGATTCCGAGGGAGCGAGATTTATCATAGAGGAGGCCATGAGGGAGGACAGCCGCCCGCTGTACGTTGCCTGCCAGGGCGCGGTGACTGACGTGGCTTCCGCGCTGTTGATGAAGCCGGAGATCGCCGAACGGATGACCATCATCTGGATTGGAGGAGGGGATTACCCGAAGGGCGGATTTGAGTTCAATCTGATGATGGATGTCCATGCGGCTAATGTGATCTTTTCGTCGCAAGCTCCGCTGTGGCAGGTTCCCATGAGCCTGTACAAGGTGATGGCGGTATCCCTGGCAGAGCTGCAGCTGAAAGTCCGTCCCTGCGGAAAGATCGGGGAATACCTGTTCCGCCAGATGGTAGAGTTCAACCAGTACGCGGCAAAATATGAAATGGCATGGCCCCACGGAGAGATCTGGGGACTGGGCGACCAGGGAACCATCGCCGTGCTCATGGAGGAATTGGAGAAGGTCAGCTACGATCTCGTACCCGCCCCCAGGGTTGCGGAGGATATGACCTATATCCACGGACAGGACAACCGGGAGATCCGGGTGTATAAATATCTGGATGCCAGGCTGACGCTGGAAGACTTTTTCGCGAAGCTGGCGATCAATTTTGGATGAGCAGAAAAAACGAGGTGAACGAGGATGGAAAATTATCTCGTGTTTGACGGCGGCGGGACATTTACCAAATACGCCCTGATGGACAAAAACGCCGTGATTTTGGAAAAGAACAAGGTTCCCACTCCCGGCTACAAGGACCACAAAAAGGAAGACTATTACCGGGTGCTGGACGGAATCGTGGAGCAGTACAGGGACCGGATCGCGGGGATCGCCATGAGCCTGCCCGGGATGCTGGATTCCAAGCGCGGATATTGTGTGACCGCAGGCTATCTTGCCTATCTCAGCGAGTCTCCGGTGGCGGAGGAGCTGGGGAGCCGGTACGGACTTCCGGTGTCCATCGAAAATGACGGGAAATGCGCGGCTCTGGCGGAATTTTGGCAGGGCAGCCTGAAAGGCTGCAGAAACGGCGCCGTGGTGGTGCTGGGCTCCGGGGTAGGCGGCGGCCTGATCTTAAACGGGGCGCTCTACCGGGGAAGCCATTTTTCGGCGGGAGAGTACAGCTATGTGTGTGCCAATGAGAATCAATCCCAGGTGCTGGACGGCTACTGGGGGATCTCCGGCGGCGCGCCGGGGCTGGCAAAGGCGGTGGCAAAGCACACCGGAACGAACTGGGAGGAATACGACGGGATCCGGATTTTTCAGCAGGCCAATGCGGGAGACGCAGAGGTGCTCAAAGGGCTGAGGGATTTTACCGATTCCCTGGCGGTGCAGATCTACAATGTGAATATCCTGCTGGATCTGGACTGTGTGGCGATCGGCGGCGGGATCAGCCAGCAGCCGCTGCTTCTGGAATATCTGCGGGAGAGCATGGACGCGCTGGTAGACAACAACCCCATTAAAATGGTCAGCCCGCACATTCCGAAACCAACGCTGACAACCTGTAAATTTTACAACGACGCGAACCTGATCGGGGCGCTGTATCGTTTTAAAGAACTTAAAGCATCAACAGGAAGAGGCTACTAACACATGAAGCTGACGGGTCTGCACAAAGCGGATCAGAAAAGGAGGATTCAGAAGATGGCATTTCCAAAAAATTTCCTCTGGGGAGGGGCTGTGGCTGCCAACCAGTGCGAGGGGGCCTATCAGGAGGACGGCAAGGGTTGGAGCACCCAGGACGTGACGCCCCGCGGCATCGTAGGCCCCAGGACCGAAGAGCCCACCCCGGACAACATGAAGCTGGTGGGGATTGATTTTTACCACCGCTACCAGGAAGATATCAAGCTGTTTGCGGAGATGGGATTCAAGGTGTTTCGGACGTCCATCGCGTGGAGCCGCATTTTCCCGAAGGGGGATGAAGAGGAGCCCAACGAAAAGGGGCTTCAGTTTTACGACGACCTGTTTGACGAATGCCTGAAATACGGCATAGAGCCGTTGGTGACGATCTCCCATTATGAGACGCCGCTGCATCTGTCGAAGACCTATGACGGCTGGGTCAACCGGAAGATGATCGGATTCTATGAGAAATATGTCCGCACGATCTTCGCAAGATACGGAAAAAAGGTGAAATACTGGCTCACCTTCAATGAGATCAATTCCGTGCTGCACCAGCCCTTCTTAAGCGGCGGCATTTTCACGGAAAAGGAGAAGCTCTCCCAGCAGGATCTGTACCAGGCGGTCCATCATGAATTTGTGGCAAGCGCGCTGGCGACAAAGATCGCCCATGAAATGATGCCGGAGGCGAAGGTCGGCTGCATGATCTTAAGCATGCCCACCTACCCGCTGAGCCCGTCTCCCGACGATGTGATCAAGGTGATGGAAAGCGTCCACAAAAATGATTTCTTCGGGGATGTGCATGTGCGCGGATATTATCCGGGATATATGAAACGGTATTTCCGGGAGAACGGGATTCAGATCCAGATGGAGCCCGGGGACGAGGAAATCCTGAAACATACGGTGGATTTTGTCTCCTTCAGTTATTATATGAGCATCTGCGATACGGCGGATCCGGCGAAGCAGATCCAGGGCAAGGGGAACCTCATGGGCGGCGTGCCCAATCCTTACCTGGAGGCCTCCGAGTGGGGCTGGCAGATCGATCCCCAGGGGCTGCGCTACGTGCTGAATTATTACTGGGACCGCTACCAGAAGCCGCTGTTCATCGTGGAAAATGGACTGGGAGCGGTGGATGTGCCGGTGGAGCATGCGGACGGCACGAAGACCGTGGAGGACGATTATCGGATCGACTATCTGCAGAAGCATTTGCTGCAGGTGGAGGAAGCCATTGAGGACGGCGTGGATGTGATGGGATATACGTCCTGGGGCTGCATTGACCTGGTGAGCGCGTCCACGGCGGAATTGAAAAAACGGTATGGATTTATCTATGTGGACCGGAACGACGACGGCACCGGGACGCTGGAGCGGTATAAAAAGAAATCCTTTTACTGGTATAAGGACGTGATCGCGACCAACGGAGAGAAGCTTCACGAATAGATTCTAACTGTACGGCTGCAATAAAATAATCATATGTCAGGAGGAAGGCAAATGCGAAGCATTTTTTGAATGCCTTCCGACGATATGGCAGGTGACGCGAAGCGGCGCGTGCCGATACCACTTTATAGGAGGAAGGCAAATGCGAAGCATTTTTTGAATGCCTTCCGACGATATGGCAGGTGACGCGAAGCGGCGCGTGCCGATACAACTTTATAGTAGGAGGAATAAGCATGGCAGAAGCATTGGTGAGCGTGATACCGGAAATGAAACGGAAAACGGTGGACGCATTTGTAAAGAAAGCGGTGGAACTGGATCATGACCTGATCGAGAAAAAGACTGCGCCCGTGTCGCTGGTGACGATCGGACGGTCGGAACAGGGACACGGCATAGTAACAGAAAAAACAGAGATCGAAGAAATGCCGAAGAGGCGGCTGGCAAAGGGAGACAGCATCTGCATGGATTTCGGCGACCATCATGTGGGATACGTGACATTAAAGCTGAATTCGGCGGGAAGCCCTCAGGACGCTCCGGCATTTCTGCGGCTGAAATTCGCGGAGATCGCCAACGAGATCCTGGAGGATTCCTCCACCTATGAGGGCTGGATCAGCAAGGGGTGGATCCAGGAGGAGTTTATCCATATCGATGTGCTCCCCTGCGAGTTAAAGCTCCCCAGGCGGTATGCCTTCCGCTATCTGGAGGTGCTGGCGCTGGATACCTCCCAGAAGTTTCAGGTGGTCGTGGAGGGCGCGGAGCTGACCGCGGTTTCCGCCGTATCCATGGACGCGGTGAAGCCGGTGGAGGGACTTCCGGAAGACCTGCAGAAGATCGACCGCGCCAGCCTGAAAACGCTGCAGGACTGCATGCAGCATGTGTTCGAGGACGGCCCCAAGCGGGACCGCCGTCTGTGGATCGGGGATCTGCGTCTTCAGGCAAAGGCAAACTACGCCACTTTCGGCAACCATGACCTGGTGAAGCGCTGCATGTACCTCTTCGCGGGCCTGACCCGGGACGACGGCAAGATCGGCGCCTGCCTGTTCACGGAGCCGGTGATGCAGGTGGACGATACTTTTTTGTGGGACTATTCCCTGTTCTTCGTCTCCATTTTATACGACTATTATCAGGAGACAAAGGATCTGGATATCGTAAAGGAACTGTGGCCTGCGGCTTACCGGCAGATCGAGCTGGCCCAGGAGGACATGAAGGACGGCGTGCCGGATACGGAAAAAAATCCCATGCTGGCATTTATTGACTGGAAGGACGGGATCGACCGCCAGGCGCCGGCCCAGGGCGTATGGATCTACTGCCTGCGCCACGGAAAAGTGCTGGCGGGTCTGGCAGAGGATCCGAAGGCGGAGGCAGAGATCGAGAAGCTCTTAGAGGAAGCGCTGGAAAACGCGAAGAAGCATTTCTGGGATGAAGAGCAGGGATTTTTCGTCAGCGGCGCATCCCGGCAGGTATCCTGGTCCACCCAGGCGTGGATGGTCCTTGCGGATGTATTGGAAAAGGAACAGAGCCGCAGGCTGATGCTGCATCTCCTGGAGGAGAGCCCGGAAATGGGCGTGGCGACGCCTTACGCGTACCACCATGTGATCGAGGCGCTGCTCCATGTGGGAGAAAAGGAGAAGGCGCTGGAGCTGATGAGGACCTACTGGGGCGGTAT
>CATLCV010000119.1 GCA_949893755.1 uncultured Lachnospiraceae bacterium
CTATCCTGATCAGTTTGTGCTTGCACAAGGACTGATCAGGATAGCGGCTGACGAAGGGAGCGCCGGTATATGAGCAAAAATAGCCGCAAAGCGGCGGAAAAGCATCGAAGATGCGTTTTGCGAATGGCGCGGAGTGAATTGTAAGTGTAAAAATAATCTGCGAAAGCATACACAGTACTTAGGGAGGTACACAGGATGAAAAGTAAGAAGATAAAAAGGTTACTGGTTTCTCTGCTGGCTTGTTCCATGATCACCGCGCTTGCAGGCTGCAGCGGCTCCGGCGGTTCCGATGCCGGTGGCTCTTCGGGGGAGACAAAGGAAGACGCGGCGGACGGCGCTGAGGAAAGCGCGGAGGCGCCTGCGTCCGCGGCAGAGGAAGGGGAGCTTGTGGTCGGCATGTACAACGGCCTGGATTCCCTGAATCCATGGACAAGCGGACGGATCACAAAGGATATGGTGACTTATGTACTCTATGAGACGCTGGCAAGCTGCCAGAGCGGGGCTACCGAGATCGATCCGATCCTGATGAAGGAATACGAGCAGATCGATGACACAACATATGCTGTTACGATCTATGATTATATCAAAGACGCGGAGGGCAACAGCATTACTGCGTCAGACGTTGTGTTCAGCTTTGAGCAGTATATGGCCAACTGGGCGACGACGGTGGACTCGATCGAAGCGACAGGCGATTATACACTGGAATTGAAGCTGAATACCTCTGCGGCAGGCTCCTTTGAGTATATCGTCTGCAAGGTGCCGATCGCGAGTGAGGCGGCTTACAATAACAGCCCGGACGGATTTGCATCTACATCCTGCGGGACAACGCCCTATACGGTAGCGGGAGGAAAGGATTATGTCAATGGGACGACCGTGGTCGCAAGAAAAACAGACAGCTACTGGCAGACAGAGGAAAGCCTGATCTATCCCGGAAGCGAGGCAAATGCCGAGACGATCCGCTTCGATATCCTGAGCGAGCCTACACAGCTTGCCCTTGCTGTGAAGAACGGTACCGTAGATTTTGCCATGTATATAGATTCCAGCCTTCTGGATGAAGTATCCGAATATGAAGGGGTAGAGCTTGCGCAGATGCCTTCCTCCGAGGACCGGGGCGTGATGTTCTGCATGACAGAGGAAAGTCCTTTCTATGATAATCTGGAGCTGAGGCAGGCCGTACTGTACGCCATCGATAACGAAGCGATCGCGGAAGCATGCGGCTACGGATACGGGAAAGCGTCCGATGTGACATGCGGCAACGCGGAGCTTACGGTGGGATTTGAAGATTCCTGGAAGACAAGCCCTTACGCATATGACCTGGAAAAAGCGAAGGAGCTGATCCAGGCATCCGGATATGACGGGACGGTTCTGAGGCTTTTGTGCAACAACAACGCGAAGATCACGACCATGTGGCAGATCATCCAGGCAAATCTTCTGGAGGCCGGTATTCAGGCGGAATTGAATGTGGTAGAAGGAACCACATACGGATCCTACCGCGACGGCACCAGCGGGCAGTATGATATGGCTTACGCGGGACCCGGCAATGGAGGCTATGTTACGGCGGACCTCTGGAATACGCTGTTTAACCGCAACAATTATGAATCAGGAAGAACCTGGGCGGGCCTTCTGGATGATGAATTACAGGAGCTGTATGATGAGATCGCTTCCCCGGACGGATATACCAGTGAAAACCTGAATGCGTTCTATCAGTATATCACGGATAACGCGTTATACTACCAGATCTATGACCTTCCCGAATATGCGGCGTACAATTCGGAGAAAATAAACGGCTACTACATCGACTGGAACCGGTTTGTCCGGGCGAATACGATCCGGATCGACAAATGATAAAAATTGGAAACGGCCGGCGGTCCGCCGCCGGCTGCGCCGGAGACGGCGTCTTTCAAAAGGAACTGAGGTAGTCTTATGGGAAAATATATTTTGAAAAGAATTTTATTAATGATACCGGTCATCCTCGGTGTTGTGATATTGGTCTTTACGCTGATGCAATTGTCCCCCGGCGATCCGGCAGAGGTCATCCTCGGCCCGACCGCCACCGCGGAGCAGATTGACGCGCTGCGTGAAGAGATGGGTCTGAATGATCCCTACATTATCCAGCTCGGACGGTATATGTCGGATGTATTTCTGCATCTGGACTTTGGAACCTCTTATATCAGCAATGTTTCGATTTCCGCAGAACTGGTTTCCCGTTTTCCGAAGACACTGATCTTTGCCGTATCGGGAATGGTGCTGTCGCTTGTGATCGGGATCCCTCTTGGCGTAACGGCAGCCGTCCATCAGAACAGTGTGGTCGATTACGGGTCCATGGCGCTGGCGCTGATCGGCACGTCCCTTCCGGGCTTCTGGTTCGCGCTTGTGCTGATCCTGGTATTTTCAAACCGGCTCGGCTGGCTTCCGGCATACGGCATCGGAGGAATCCAATATTGGATCCTGCCGATCATATCCACCGCGCTGGCCGGGGTTACGACGATGGCAAGGCAGATGCGGTCCGGCATGCTGGAGGTGATCCATTCCGATTATATCACCATGGCAAAGGCAAAAGGTGTTAAGCAGCGGTCTGTGATCTATAAGCATGCGCTTCCCAATGCCCTGATCCCGGTGATCACCGTAGCAAGCATGAGCTTTGGGACATCCCTTGGCGGGACATTGATCGCGGAAACGATCTTTGCGATCCCGGGAATCGGCGTCTATATCGTAAATGCGGTAAATAACCGTGATTATCCGGTGGTGCAGGGAGGAGTTGTGGTGCTGGCAGTCACATTTTCCATCATCATGCTGCTCTGCGACCTGCTGATCGCCGCGGTGGATCCCCGTGTCAAAGCACAGATCACGGGAGGCAAAAAGAAACGGGGTGAGAAAAAATGACAAATGCAGCAACAATCCATGCCGCAGAGGAACCCGTGAAGAAGAAAAGCCAGTTCCTGGAGGTCATGAAAAGGCTTACGTATAATAAGGGCGCCGTCGTTGGAGGAATCATTTTTCTGCTGGTATTTCTGATCGCCGTATTTGCGCCTGCGCTTTCGCCGTACGGATACGCGGAGATCAATATCCAGGAGCGTTTTATGTCCCCCGGCCTGAAGCATCTGTTCGGAACAGACCATATGGGACGCGACATTTTGAGCCGTGCCATGTACGGGGCAAGATATTCCCTGCTGATCGGGATCGGATCCGTGATCTTCAGCGCGTTCTTCGGCGTGATCGTCGGGGCGGCCTCGGGCTTTTACGGAGGATGGCTGGATAACCTGATCATGAGGCTGTGCGATATCATCCAATCGATTCCGGGCATGATCCTGAACATCGCCCTTGCCTGTGTGCTGGGGCCCGGCGTGTTCAATGTCATCATTGCCCTGGGTGTGGAGGGGATCGCGGGAACGGCCCGGCTGATGCGGTCTTCCATACTGAATGTCCGCAAGATGGAATATCTGGATGCTGCCGCGACAAGCAACTGCAGTGACCTGCGGATCATAGCAAAGCATGTATTTCCGAATACATTTGCCCCAATCCTGGTGCAGGCGACCATGGGGGTCGGCGCAAGGATCATGATGGCGGCAAGCATGAGCTATATCGGGATCGGTGTACAGCCGCCGACTCCGGAATGGGGGGCGATGCTGGCCGACAGCCGGGATTTCATCATGGATTATCCGTATATGTGCCTGATCCCCGGCATCTGTATCATGTTAGTCGTTCTGTCGCTGAACCTGCTTGGCGACGGCCTGCGTGACGCGCTGGATCCAAAGCTCAAGAAGTAAGGAGGATGGCATGGACGAGAACAGAGCATTTTTAGAGGTCAACGATTTAAAGGTAGAATATGTGACAAAAGAGGAAACCGTGCATGCGGTAAACGGAGTCTCCTTCCGGCTGGAGAAAGGGAAGGTCATGGGGCTTGTGGGGGAGACCGGCGCGGGAAAGACGACGATCGCCCGTACCATACTCCGGGTCCTGCAGGAGCCCCCGGCCGAACTGAGGTCAGGCCAGGTGTTCCTGGGGGGACAGAACCTTCTGGAACTGACGGAGGAGGAGATGTGCAATGTCCGCGGCAGCAGGATCACCATGATCTTCCAGGATCCCATGACTTCCCTCAACCCAGTGATGTCAGTTGGGAAGCAGATCGCAGAGGTGATCGAGCTGCACAATGACATCCCGAAAAATGAAGTCCGCAAAAAGGCGGAGGAGATGCTGGAAACCGTCGGCATTCCTGCCGAGCGTTATGACGAATATCCGCATCAGTTTTCAGGCGGCATGAAGCAGCGGGTCGTGATCGCGATCGCGCTGGCGTGCAGCCCGGAGCTTTTGCTGGCGGATGAGCCGACAACGGCACTGGACGTTACGATCCAGGCACAGGTCCTGGAGCTGATGAAAAAACTGAATCAGGAAAATAATACGACGACCATTTTGATCACCCATGATCTGGGGGTCGTGGCGGAGATGTGCGACGAGGTCGCGATCGTGTATGCCGGAGAGATCGTGGAGTCCGGCTCACTGGAGGATATCTTCCGGCATCCGGCGCATCCGTACACGATCGGATTGTTTGGAGCACTGCCGAAGCTGGACGAGGACACGGAGTGGTTAAGCCCCATCGACGGCCTGCCTCCGGATCCCACAGACCTGCCCCCGGGCTGCAGATTCCATCCCCGCTGCGATAAGGCATCGGAGGACTGCGCATGCAATGCGGTCGGGCTGAGAGAGGTCTCACCGGGGCATAGGTGCCGTTGCCTGCTGGTAAAAGACAAGGAGGATCCATCATGTCCAAATTAGTTGAAATACAGAATCTGAAAAAATATTTTAAAACGCCCCGGGGCATGGTCCATGCTACGGATGATGTGACCTTTGGCATTGAAAAGGGAAAGACCATGGGGATCGTCGGGGAGTCGGGATGCGGGAAATCCACGCTGGGAAGGATGCTGGTCCATCTGGAGGAAAGCACCGGCGGGCAGATCCTGTTCAACAACGAAGATGTGACCCAGTTAAGCGGCAGGGACATGAAAAAATTCCGTGAGCACGCGCAGATCATTTTCCAGGATCCGTATTCCTCTCTGGATCCCAGATATACGGTGGAGGATTCGATCCAGGAACCGCTGCTGATCTCCGGGAGATACAAAAAACAGGAGGCAATGAAGAGGACAAAGGAATTGATGGATCTGGTAGGCATCGCGCCCCGGCTGCGCCTGTCCTATCCCCATGAGCTGGACGGAGGACGCCGGCAGAGGGTGGGGATCGCGCGTGCGCTGGCCCTGGATCCGGAATTTATTGTCTGCGACGAGCCGGTATCGGCGCTGGATGTATCGATCCAGGCGCAGATCCTGAATCTGCTCAAGGAGCTGCAGAGGGAAAAGAACCTGACGTACATGTTCATCACCCATGACCTGTCGGTTGTCAAGCACATTTCCGACGATATCTGCGTGATGTATCTGGGGCAGCTGGTTGAGACGAGTCCGGCCCGTGAGCTGTTTGAAAAACAATATCATCCATATACGAAGGCATTGCTGTCCGCGATTCCGTCTACGGATATTGACCGGAAGATGAACCGGATCGTATTGAAGGGCGAGATCACGTCCCCCATCGATCCGAAGCCCGGATGCCGGTTTGCCGCGAGATGCAATTACGCCTGTGAGAAATGTTATGAGCCGCAGAAGCTTACGGAGGTCAGCCCGAATCATTTCGTATCCTGCTGCCGCGTACAGGAGATCAATCATATATAAAAGGAGTACACGATGGAACAACAGCTTTATTGCGGCGCGGCCAGAGAGAAGATCACACCTCCCGGGGAACTGCTGGAGAACCTCCGCGGACTCATGGATTCGCGTTTTGGGGGGATTGTGGATGATCTGTATCTCCGGGTGATCGCGCTGAAAAATCAGGATGAGAAGGTGCTGCTGATATCAGGAGACCTGGATAAGCTTCCGAATCCGGAAGAAAACCTCAAAGCACTGGAAACCCGGACCGGCGTGCCCCAGGATCATATCCTGTATCTTAGTATCCACACCCATTCCGCTCCGGTCACGGGGCACCGCCCCTATGAAGGCCCCAATAACATGGCAGGAAAGCCCAAAGAGGTACAGGAGGCTACGAAGCAGTATGAGCAGTTCATACTGGAGCGGCTTCTTCTGGCCGCGGAAAAGGCCCTCGGCAGTATGGTGCCTGCGGTGATGGGATATGCATATGGAACCAGTGAGATCAATGTGAACCGCATCGCGTTTTTTGAGGTCGCCGATGAGAAGGGCAATGTCCGTGTGGAGCTTGGTACAGGCAATAATGTGAACCGGCCGGCGGACCGAACCCTGTTCGTCATGCGATTTACGGATCTCGGGGGAAGGCCGATCGCGTTTTTTGTAAATTATCCCGTCCATAATACGGTCATGATCCTGAACGGATGCGGAAAAGACGGGCGCGTTGGTATTTCCAGCGACATGGGCGGCAATGTGAGCAAATATATCGAAAAGGAATATGAAGGCAGTGTGGCGGTCTGGTCCAGCGGGGCGGCAGGCGACCTCAATCCGGTGATGTCAAACCAGGTATACCGGGAGGATCCTCATACAGGCGCGCCCGTCGAATACTATGAAAAGGATCCGGCGATTCCGCTTTCCATGCTGCATACCCTGACCGCCCATCATTTTGCGGCTATCCGGAAAACGATCCGGAGGATCCGCAGCGTTTCAGAGGCAGAGCTTTCGGCAACGGCCCGATGGGCAGAGGTTCCGGGCAGGGATGAGAAAGGGGGAGAGGTCCCCTACAGGGTATTCGTTCAGAAGATTGCCGTGGGACCCGTTGTTCTGATGGGGTTCAGCGGGGAACTGTATTCGGAATTGGGCAGGGAGATCAGGGAAGCATGTAACTGTGAAAATCTGATCCTGATCAACCATAACGCGAGCCTCCTTTATAATACCGGCTACATTTTCAGCGATGAGGCATTCGCGCTGGCAGAACGGTACGGAGGGGGGATCGTCGGTATGGATCATACCTGGCTTCGTCCGGGAACGATCGCTCCGGAATTGATCCGATGTGTGAAGGCGCTATGTGACCCGGATCAATGAACCTGAATATTGAAAAGATGCCACCTGTACGGTTGTAATCCGAAATATCAGTTTTATGCAATTTATTTGCAATAAAACCGATAGATTAGTAACCGTATAGGTGGAAAAGATGTAAGATCGTATGCAAAACCGATCTGGTACATCGAAAAATAAGGCAAGTCATTGAGCTGGTTACTTATTATTCGATGTACTGGGAATGAAAGGAGGCATCATGATATGAAAGATCACCGCATATCCAGGGAAGCGGAAGAACATGTAAAAAAGAAGATATTTGACATCCCCTATGCAAAACAGTCCCCTTCACAGATCCTGGATATCTGGTATCCGAACGAAGAAAGCGGGGAACCCTGCCCGGTGATCGTCCATTTCCACGGCGGAGGGTTTGGCAGGGGCGGACACAGGGAAGATTCCATAGAGCCGATACTCCGGGGGACAGACAGGGGATATGCAGTTGTCAGCGCGGAATACCGCAAGAGCGGCGAAGCCCGTTTCCCGGCCATGGTCTATGACGCAAAGGCAGCCATACGTTTTTTAAAGGCCCATGCAGAGGAATACGGGCTGGACGCCGGGCGGATCGCCCTGTGGGGACCGTCGGCAGGCGGATGGATCGCTGCCATGACAGCACTGACGGCAGGCAATCCGGCCTTTGAAGATCTGTCCATGGGAAATGCCGGGTATGACAGCAGGACCGCGGCTGTCGTTGACTGGTGCGGTCCATGCGGGGGCTTCCTTGATATGGACCGCGCATACCGGGAGAAGGGAATGAAAGGGGAACAGGCGCATGAAGCGCCGGATTCGCCGGAATCTGTCTTTATGGGCGCGCCGCTTGGGCATATCCCGGAGCTGGTACGCCTGGCAAGCCCGTATATCTATGTCCATCCGGATATGCCGCCCTTCATGATCGTACATGGCACGGCAGACAGGATCGTGCCTGTGGAACAATCCATCCGGCTGGCGGAGGCGATCCGTGAAACCGCCGGGGAGGATCAGGTGGAACTGCATATAGAAGAGGATGTCCCGCACCATGGGAGGATCTGGTGGCACGAAGCGTATGCGGCGGATATCAGTTTTGATTTCCTGGACAGGATCTTGAAAAAATAACCAGCTGTACGGTTGGAAAAAGAACGGAAATAAAGTAGGAGGACGAAAGAAATGTCCAAAAAGGTATATACATATGTAGGAAATTGGGGGTTTGCCCCTGCTCCGAAAGGAATTTCCACATTTGAATATGATATGGAAACAGGCTCGTTGGAACTGATCGAGACGATCAGGGAGGACATCGCTGCCGGCCAGCTGTATCTGGATGATGAAAATCGGATCCTGTATTCTGTGGATGAGTGCGGGGAGAGACGGGGCGAGATCGGCGGCGGCGGTTATGTGCTGGCGTTCCGCATTGATCCCATGACGGGAAAACTGGATTTTATCAATGAGCAGCAGTCTTTGTCGCCCGAGCCCTCGTATTTATCCATGACCAAAAGTAAAAAGTATATAATCGCGTGCCATTGCTCCGATCCCTGGCATGTGACAAAGATCATACGAAAGGCGGACGGGAGCCTGGGAAATGAAGTGCTGTTTGACGACACCGCGCTGGTCCTGTTTCCGATCCGGGAGGACGGTTCCATCGGAAGCCCCTGCGATGTCATGATCACAGAGGGAACCGGCGGGAAAGGACCGAACTCACAGAGAAATGTGGACCCGGTGACAAACCATATCCAGCTTGTGGAAGTGATATCCCGGTTACACGCAGTGATCGCAAGTCCCGACGGCAGGATCTTTATTGCCTGCGATAAAGGCATGGACCGGATCCTCTCATTTCGGGTGGATGAAGAGGAAGGAAAATTTGTGAAGCTGGATGAATATAAGGTCGAGGAGGTGGCAAGCTTTCCAAGATACGGCGTGTTCCATCCTTCTTTGCCGATGTTCTATTGTGATAATGAGAACAAGGCTCTGCTGAATTATTTTCATTATGATGAAAACGGAAAGCTTGAGCTGCTGGGAAAGCTGGACCTGCTGACCGAGGATGTGGGGCTGATCGACGGCAAACCGGTGGGGGCGCAGGATATCAGGATCCATCCCAACGGGAAAACCCTTTATGTGACTTTATGCGGCCTGAATGATATCATCGTGATGTCATTGGACGCAGAAGGCAGGCCGGGCCTGAAACAGCAGATCCACAGCCATGGAAAGCTGCCGAGAGGCATATGGATCTCTCCGGATCAGAGATATCTGTTATCCGGAAATATGCTGTCCGGTGATATTACCACATTTCGGATCCAGGAGGACGGGACGCTGGAATATACCGGAAATAAGTATGCGGCGGTATCGCCTTCCGCGATCCGGATGCTGACGCTGGAGGAATGATGATGAACAGACAATATGAAGAGACAGAATACTGTACACAATGCTCAAAGCAATGTCCGAAGGAACAGCTGGGCTGCAGAAAAGGAAGGGAGTTCTTCGGGGTGGAAGAAACAGAAGGAGAAGGCAGCATGGAACGGCATGGGGAACATGGGGGGCATAAAAGACATGGCGGACATGGAAGATATGCTGACCATGGAGAACATGACAGACACGGCCATGGAAGGCATGGCGGCCATGGGGGACATGACCATGGCAGAGCGGTAGAAAATTAAAAAACGGAAAGCAAATTGAAAAATGGATAAGTGGGTTGGATGATCCTCGGATTATCCAACCGCACAGCCGGGCAGAGAATACCTGACTCTGCCGCTTTGCAATCATTCCGACAGCTTGATCACAACCAGCTCCCCTTCCCGGACCACGGAACCCTGCCGCGGCCATGCCGGCATCTTTTTCCCAAGCTCCGCCGCCGCTTCCCATTGCTGCGCATCCGGGTACTGATATTCGTATCCCAGCACACGCCAGTAACTGAGCACCCTTTTGCAGGTCCCTCCCGGAACCGTCTGATCCCATTCATAAAAAGAGTGTCCCAGCGTTTCTCCCTGGACCATGGAGGGATTACAGGTCGGCGACCATTTTCCAAGGAAGGCTACCGCAGTTTCCTTCCCGACGTCTGCCGCAGACTCCGCGGAATTGCCTGTCGCCGCTTCCTCGCCGTTTGCCGCGGAATTGCCCGCCGCCGCTTCCTCGCCGCCCGCCGCGGACTCCGCGGAGTTGCCTGCCGCCGCAGCTTCCCCGCCGCTCACCGTCTCAATCCGCTCGATCAGCCGCTCCGTCAGCGCATTTTCCTGCTGGCTCACCACATAATCCGAATAAAGCAGACGGTTATCCATCACAACATTTCCCCTGAAAATAAGAAGAAACAGGAACGCTGCGGCGGCAAGCCCGATGGCCTTGCCGTGCTCTGAAAGCATTTCCGCAGATTCCAGAAAACGTTCCACGATCATTTCCGTACCTGCCGCCGCGACAAAGGGAAGTGCGAGCTGTCCGCGGACGACCAGCGGCGCGCCCAGCAGGGCGGGCAGGAAAAATGGCGAAGCCAGCAGCAGGAAGGTCACGAAAATAGAATACGGATAAAATTTCTGTTCCGCGGTTTTTCTTCTGAGCTTCCAAAATGCCGACAGCAAGAGGCCGGCAGCCGCAAATAGATACCACCTGTTCCAGAAAATATTTTTCGCCAGCACAGTATCTCTGATATACAGTTTCAGGGAGGTTATGATCTCGTCCAGAGGCGCTTTTCCCCAGCGGATCATATTGTCCGTATAGGTTCCGGCTTCGACGCGCGCCAGGAACATCATGATTTTGCCCAGCAGGGAACAAATCAGATAATCGCACAAAAATACGGCGGCCAGCTTTACGGAAACCAGAAAGACACGGCTTCCGATCTCGTCGCTCCGGTCATGATATGCCAGGAGAAAGGATGCCAGGGACGCGGAGATATAGACCGGCACGAATGCCTGATAGGAGGCAAAGCACCAGACTCCCAGCATGACAGACAGCAGAAGCCGGAGGATCCCGCCGGACAGGATCCACTGCCATTCCAGCAAAAGCGCCGCCGCGCAGAGCAGCATGGCAAAGGCGACTTCAAAGGACTGGCACTGGAAGTTGCTCAGCTCCACCATGGGGACGCTGGAAAAGAACAGCACCGGGAATACCCAGCTCAGCTCCGTCCGCCTCAAGTCCTTTCCTTTGATCCAATGAAAAAAATACATCCAGGCCAGACTGTAGCCAAAGGTCGTCAGCACCATCAGAACCGCGGCGAACCCGGGAATCAGGCTCAGCAGCCCGGTGAGCCATTTTGTAAAGACCAGACCATACCGGTTGATCCCGATCCATCCTTTATAAAAATTCGTCTGCAATACGACACATTCCTCGGTGTCGATGGAAAAGCTGAAATGAAACAGCATGAATCCATAGGTCAGAAGCAGCATGCTCAGCATGATAAAGATGGAGCTCCGGTTCGTTCTGCAGAAATAAGTGAAACCTTCGATATGTCCCTTTGGACGGCGTGGGGTGTAATGCGTTGGCGTTTCCATAAATTTAAGTTCCTTATAGCAATACATTTGTCGTTTTTCATGAATCAGACATTGCTGAATCATATATAGTATAGCCAGGAAATATGGAAAATATTCCGCCTGTACGGTTTGAGGTGAATAATGTATTTTGAATAAAGGCGCTATTACAAAGAAATTCTTTTTACGCGGCTTATCCTGTGATATACTGTAGTATATTGACATCCGACGGCAGTAAGGAGTTGTAGAAAGATATACTGCGCGCCAGATAAATCTGCCGCACAGTATAACGGATACAGGCTGCGCAGGGATATTTTTCTACCGCTCCTTACGAATACGATACCTGTTATGAGGAGACGCCCATGTTTGATAATATACGATTCCGTAATACGAAGTTAGACATTCCAATCACGCACAGCAATTATACCTACACGTTTGCTCATTATTTTGACGACAGTGATATGCTGCTGGCGGCCAACAGCGAACTGCTGCAAGGTGAATTTGCCATAGACGGTTCTTCACAGCAGTGCATTCAATACCTGACATCTCCCTATGCGGAGGAACATTTATTCCATATCCATTCCTTTTCCATATTGGATAATCACAAGGACTATTTTACCAGACGCAAGAAAATGGACAGCTATCTCCTGAGCATTACCTATGAGGGCAGCGGGTATCTGGAATATGAAGGGCGAAGCTACGAGATTTTACCGGGGCATTGCTTTCTCATAGACTGCAAAAAACCGCATTATTACAAGACAAACAAAGACCGCTGGAAGCATGCGGATCTGCATTTTAAAGGGGCATTTACCGAAAAAATCGTGGAAGAATTCAACGAGAACAGGGAGTATGTCCTGCCCTGGACGGAGGACGGCGACCTGCAGAGACAGCTGGAAAAGTTAATTTCCACCTATGATGATGTCATCCCCTACCGTGACCTGTTGATCTCGAACCAGCTGGAAACGTTGCTGCTGTCCTTGCTGAAAGTATCAGATACATGGCATCGGGTACACAAAGGAATCCCGGAGAACCTGCAGGATCTCGTGCGCTATATGGAGATCCACTATATGGATCACCTGACATTAGACTTTCTGGCGGATTTTTCCGGAATTAATAAATATTATCTGATCCGGCTGTTTAAAAAGCATATGGGGATCTCACCCAAGGAGTACATTATTATGCAGCAGATCAATACGGCGAAAAATATGCTGAAAGAGACGTCATTGCCCGCGAATAAGATCGGAGCGATCGTGGTACTGGAAAATGAAAATCATTTCCGGCATTTGTTCAAAGAGAGAACCGGGATGTCGCCCGGGGAATTCAGGAAAAGTGAATAGAACAGTTATTATTTTATAAGATACAAGATCGGCAAAGTAACCCGCCGGTCTTTTTCTTTTGTCAATATAACGGTGAATAAAGCCAATTTACTACAGTTTTTTTGCCGGAAAAATCCGTTAGAATATGGATTAACGGCTCTCGGAAAAACAGAAAGGGTGTGAGAAAATGAGGTATAGAAATTCCGAGAGGATATGTTATCTGAAAAAGCTAAAGGAGAGAAAAGAATGAACTGGAACAAAAGAGATTATTCAGAGGATGCGAGTTTAAGTGTTTTGGAACGTTTGAGTTATGCAATGGGAAATTGCGGGAACTGTATAGGGCTAACGGTAATTGCGTATTTCATGCTGTTTTATTATACCGATGTCCTGGGTCTGAGCGCGGCGGCCATTGCGACGATCATGCTGATCTCCAGGGTGTTTGACGGTGTGACGGATCTGGGCATGGGCTATATCATTGACCGGACGCATTCACCCAAGGGGAAGGCCCGCGTATGGGTGCTCAGAGGATGTATTCCCTATACGCTGGCCGTAATCAGCATTTTCTATGTACCGATGGGCGCCGGTGATACGATCAAATATATTTATATTTTCGTGGTTTACAATCTGGCAAACGCCATCTTTGGCACCGTGGTAAATACATCCTATAACAGCATGAACAGCCTGCTCACGAAAAATTCATATGAAACAGGTGTGCTCGGGATTTTCGGCATGGTAGGAGCTACGGTAGCGGGTACTTTCGTCAGTTCTTATACTTTAAAGATCATCGGTCTGTTCGGCGAAGGAGAGAAGGCGTGGCATATCGGGATTGTCATCATTGCGGGAATCGGGCTTCTGCTTCTCCTGCTCTGCTATCTGGGAACCCGTGAGCGTGTCGTGGATACGGAGGAGGAAAAAGAAAAACCGATGCCTCTTGGCCTGGTAGTGAAAAATCTGATAAAAAACAAATATTGGCTGATGGTGGGCGGTTCTTATATTTTGATCATGTTTTTCGGCGGAACCTATGGCGCGTCCCTGGTGTATTACTGTAAAGGGGTTCTCGGTGATACTGCTTATCAGACCGCGATCACAAATGCGACGACCATCCCACAGCTGATTGCGACCATATCGGCATTTATCTTTGTGAAAAAATTTGGGAAAGGAAATACATTCCGTATCGGTACGGTCATCCTGATCATTTCCCTGGCATTGAGAACTGTGGTCGGCGCAAACCCGCAGATACAGATCATCCTGGGAGTCGGCTATGGGATCGGCCTCGGTATGGCACAGTCGGAGATACTCGGGCTTTTGGCGGATACGGTGGAGTACGGCCTGTGGAAGACGGGTGTCCGTATCGTAGGAAGCGCGTTTGCCGTGATGTCTTTTGCGGCGAAGATCGGCAATGGCCTGGGCAGTTCCGTTGTGGGCTGGCTGATCGAATGGAGCGGGTACGACCCGAATGCTGCCGTGCAGGGCGGCCAGGCAGTGTTTGCAATCAATGCATGCTTCATTTATCTTCCGCTGATCAGTGCGGTTCTGATGCTGGTGATCATGTATTTTTACAGATTAGACAAAGAGTTTGCGCAGATCCTTGCGGACAATAAAGCCAGAAGCGAAGTAAAAGCAGAGTAGGAGGAAATGATTATGAAGATTATCGATTTAAAAACGGAATACAGAAAAAATCCCATGGGGATCGATGCCAGGCATCCGAGATTTTCCTGGAAGATCCAGAGTGAAGAAAACAATGTGGTGCAGACCGCGTATCAGGTGGTGTGCAGAAATGAGGGGAAAATCATCTATGACAGCGGCGTGTGCCAGAGCAGCCAGTCTGTGGGCGTACGCTATGAGGGTGAGGAGCTGGCATCCGGAAGCCGGGTGGAATGGTACGTGAAGGTGTGGACAGGCAGCGAGGAGGCGGTCAGCGATACGGCGTGGTTTGAGATGGGCCTTCTGCGCGAATCGGACTGGAAGGCACAGTGGATCGAGCCGGAGGGGGAGATCGACTTTATGGTCATGAACCCGGCGCCCTATCTGCGGAAGAGTTTTCAGGTAAAAGGCGGGCTGAAAAAAGCCAGGATCTATCAGACAGCCCACGGCCTGTATGATTTTTGGATCAATGGAAAGGAAGGGACAACGGATAAGTTCAACCCGGGCTTTACCAGCTACTATCACCGCATCCAGTATCAGGCATACGATATTACGGAGCTGCTCAGTGAGGGGGAAAATGTATGGTCTGTCATCCTGGGCGATGGATGGTGGAGAGGCATCGTAGGCGGCACTGCGAGAAATAACTTTGGCTATAAGCTGCATTTCCTGGGACAGATTGTCTTGACCTATGAGGATGGAAGCACCGAGACCATTGCGTCGGATGAGTCCTTCCGGACATCCTTCGGCGGCCTGTTGCTGGATGATATGAAAGCAGGAAATATCTATGACGCTTCAAAGGAGCCGGAAGGGTGGAAGCTGCAGGGCTTTGACGACAGCGGATGGAAAGCGGTGCATCCGGCAGAAAATGCATTCTGCGACTATAAGCTTTTGATCCCAAGCCGCAGCGTGCCGGTTGTGGAACGGGAGCATTTCATACCGAAGGCCCTCCGGGACACAAACGGAGACCTTGTGTTAGACCTGGGGCAGAATATTGCCGGCTATATGCGGTTTACCTTCCGCGGATGCAGGAAGGGACAGGAGATTACCATCCAGCATGGGGAAGACATGAAGGACGGTGCATTTTCCATAGCAAACCTTTGTATGGGAATGGTATTTGAGGAACGCTTCCAGATGGTCAACTACATTGCCAAAGGAGATCCGGTTGAGAGCTTCTGTCCGATGTTTGCGATATTTGGCTTCCGCTATGTCAGAATCCTGGGGTATGACGGAGAGATCCGTCCGGGGGATTTTGAGGCCGCGGCGGTCTATTCAGATATGGAGGAGGTCGGAGATTTCCGGTGCTCCAACCCGTTGGTAAACCAATTGGTCAGCAACAGTAGATGGAGTCAGAAGGGGAATTTCATGGATGTGCCTACGGACTGCCCGACCAGGGAAAGAAGCCCATGGACCGGAGACAGCCAGGTATACGCCAGGACGGCGGCGGATTTCATGGATGTATATCCGTTCTTTGAAAAGTGGATGTTGGACTTGAACGAGGAACAGTTAAAGAGCGGGAAGATCTGCAATACGGTTCCGGCCACAAATACCACGCAGAATGTGGAGGAAGTAAAACGCAAGCGTAAGGCTCTGGAAGGGGCGGACATGAATGACCTCATGGTAATGGCTTCACTCGGGGATATGGAAAATGGAGGAATGCTGGACGGCTCAGCCGGCTGGTCGGATATGGCGACGATCATTCCGTATACCATGTATCTGTGCTACGGCGATCTTACGATCGTCAAGAATCAGTATGCTTCCGCGAAGAAGCACGTGGATTATATGCTGGACCGCGCGAAGGAAGCCAATCCCATGCGGTCGGAAGCCCCGGAATACCATACATGGACAGACGGCGGGCGGGACAGTGATTATGTCTATGACACGCAGTACCATTGGGGAGAGTGGCTGGAAGCGGATCAGAGCCTGGAGACGGAAATGGCAGCTATGGGGCAGAAATTTCAGAATCCGGATCCCGAGGTCCCGACCGCGTTTATGTGCTATGGAGCCAGGCTGCTGTCCGAAATGGCGGGACTTCTTGGTTATAAGGAGGATGAGGAGAAGTACGGTAAAATCTGTGAAAAAATCCGGATCGTATTTAACAAATATTTTATTCCTGAAAGCGGCGTGATCAAGGAAAATCGTCAGGCTCCGAATGTCAGGGCCCTTGCCTTTGATATCTGCGCGCCGGAGAAAAGGGAACTGCTGGCAGAAAAGCTGAATGAGATGATCGTGAAAAATGACTATCATTTAAATACAGGATTCCTTGCCACACCGTATCTGCTGTCGGTTCTCACGGATATGGGATATGCGGATACCGCGTACCGGCTGCTGGAGCAGGAGACAAAACCATCGTGGCTGTATAATGTGAAATTGGGAGCGACGACCATTTTGGAGGAATGGTGCGGAATGGAAACACATACCGGCTCCTATAACCATTACA
>CATLCV010000120.1 GCA_949893755.1 uncultured Lachnospiraceae bacterium
CCGGATCTCGGACGAGGCGGACGCGGCGGCAAGAGAGTACATCGCCCGGACCTACGGGGAAGAATATGCAGCGTCCGGCAGCACGGCAAAGCAGACCGAGAAGAAGATCCAGGATGCTCACGAGGCCATCCGCCCGTCGGATATCACCCGGACTCCGGCAGCCCTGAAGGATTCCCTGTCTCGGGATCAGTTCCGGCTGTACCAGCTGATCTGGAAGCGTTTTACCGCAAGCCGGATGCAGCCGGCAAGGTTCGAGACCACTTCGGTCCGGATCGGGGCAGGAAAGTATGTCTTTACCATCTCCGCGTCCAGGGTGGCATTTGAAGGCTTCCGCTCCGTATATATGGAAGCGGACGAGGAAAAGGAAGAAAGCAACGTGCTGGTAGGCGGATTGCAGAAGGACTCCGAGCTCACCAGGCAGGACTTCGAGACGAAGCAGCACTTTACCCAGCCGCCGGCTCATTATACAGAGGCGACGCTGGTGAAGGCGCTGGAGGAGCAGGGGATCGGGCGTCCCAGTACCTATGCGCCCACCATCAGCACGATCCTGGGAAGGCGGTACATCACCAAGGAAGGAAAGAACCTCTATCTGACGGAGATCGGAGAGGTGGTCAACAACATCATGAAGCAGTCCTTCCCGAGTATCGTGGATATCCATTTTACGGCCAATATGGAAGGGCTTCTGGATATGGTGGAGGAGGGCAGGGTGCCCTGGAAGGAGGTCATCCGCAACTTCTATCCGGATCTGGACGAGGCGGTCCAGGTGGCGGAGAAGGAACAGGAGAGCGTGACCATAGAAGATGAAGTGACGGATGTGGTCTGCGAGGAATGCGGCCGCAATATGGTGATCAAGTACGGTCCCCACGGCAGGTTCCTTGCCTGCCCGGGCTTTCCGGACTGCCGCAATACGAAGCCCTATCTGGAGAAGATCGGGGTGCCCTGTCCGGTCTGCGGAAAAGAGATCGTCATCCGCAAGACGAAAAAGGGCAGAAAGTATTACGGCTGCGAGGACAATCCGGAATGCGACTTCATGTCCTGGCAGAAGCCTTCCGCGGAAAAATGTCCGGACTGCGGCGGATATATGGTAGAAAAAGGAAATAAGCTGGTCTGCGCGGACGAAAAATGCGGCTATGTGAGAAATAAAAAACAAGAGGCTTAGAGCGCTTGCGGGTATTTGAACAGCAGCAATATGAAAAAAACAGAGGACTTGACGGAAACTGTTTTTTCAAATTGCTGCTGTTCTAAACAGTTACAAATATTTGGAGTTTTTTGTGAAATATATTTACATTTTAATTGATATTTTGAAAATTGTATGATAACATGGTTTTATCTGGTAAATGTAATGAGTTGTGTATACAATTGGCCGTTGCAAAATGAATTTTTGTTTTAAGTGGTCTTTGATAAAAGGTGGAGGAAGCTGATGAGTGTACAATTATTAGATAAAACAAGAAAAATCAATAAACTGCTTCACAATAACAATTCCAGCAAGGTGGTATTCAACGACATCTGCGCGGTGATGACAGAGATCCTGGATTCCAATGTCCTGGTGGTCAGTAAAAAGGGCAAGATCCTGGGAGTCAGCAGATCCGCCAGGATCAAGGGAATTGAAGAGCTGATCGCGGAGTCGGTGGGAGCGCATATTGACGAGATGCTCAATGAGCGGCTTCTCAGCATTCTGTCCACGAAGGAGAATGTCAATCTGGAGACGCTCGGCTTTACTCCGGAGACCGTAAGAGGCTATCAGGCCATCATCACGCCCATCGACATTGCGGGGGAACGGCTGGGCACCTTGTTTGTATATAAGCAGGGGCCGCTTTATGAGATCGACGATATCATTTTAAGCGAATACGGGACTGCCGTTGTCGGGCTTGAGATGCTCCGCTCCGTCAACGAGGAGAGCGCGGAAGAATCCAGGAAGGAGCATATCGTACAGTCCGCCATCGGTACGCTGTCCTTTTCGGAACTGGAGGCGATCCTTCATATCTTCGACGAGCTGGGGGATACGGAGGGAATCCTGGTGGCCAGCAAGATCGCGGACAGGGTGGGGATCACCCGCTCGGTCATTGTCAACGCCTTAAGAAAATTCGAGAGCGCCGGGGTGATCGAATCCCGCTCTTCGGGGATGAAGGGAACATACATAAAGGTCCTGAATGAATATGTATTTACGGAGCTGGAAAAGATCAAGAAGGAACGGATGTGAGAGCTGCTCCGTGCCTCGGACGGATCGAAGAAACGCCGGATGGGATAAGAGGGGATGTCAGGATTCTGATATCCTTTTTTACAGGAAATGTATTCCGCCTGTGCTATTGTTTGTAAGTGCCTAAATTAAGGAGGAAAACACAATGTTTGAGGGAAATTCAGTAGATTTACGGATGGCAAAGACCATCTCCGCGGACGTGGTATTGGATGATACGACACACAAGTGCAAAGTTTACAGGTATGACATGGAGGAAGATTACATATACTTAGAGTTGACGGAGGAAGACCTGACGGTGATCTCCCTGGATGCCAAGTATCAGTGCTACATTTCCACCAAAAAGGAGCTTCTGTACTGCACCGGAGTGGTAAAAGAACGCTTCCGGTCAGAGGACGGGAACATGCTTACATTCCGGATCGAGAACGGATTTTACAGTGTGTCGGAAAAAAGGTTTATAAACTAATTATAAAAATTTGGAAACATTGTTGACAAATCGTCGGCGTAGTGCTATTTTATATTCATGGGTTAGCACTCAAACGAAATGAGTGCTAACAAAGAAAATGTTTGAAGGAGGAATTACAATGAAGTTAGTACCATTAGGTGACAAAATTGTATTAAAACAGTTAGAAGCAGAAGAAACAACAAAGTCCGGTATCGTTCTTCCGGGACAGGCGAAGGAGAAGCCGCAGGAAGCCGAAGTCATCGCAGTCGGACCCGGCGGAGTCATAGATGGAAAAGAAGTGGCCATGCAGGTGAAGGAGGGAGACAGAGTCATCTACTCCAAGTATGCGGGAACAGACGTGGAGCTGGACGGAGACAAGTTTATTATCGTGAAGCAGAATGATATTCTGGCGATCGTGGAAGCATAGGAATCAGCAGCTTTTCATAACAGAGATGCAGCTTAAAAATGATAGATGATGATTATGAGGTGAATGAAAAATGGCAAAGGAAATTAAATTTGGCGCAGAAGCCAGAGCAGCATTGGAAAAAGGTGTGAACCAGCTTGCGGATACCGTAAGCGTGACATTGGGACCAAAGGGAAGGAACGTAGTACTGGATAAGTCCTTCGGCGCTCCGCTGATCACAAACGACGGCGTGACCATCGCAAAAGAGATCGAACTGGAAGACGGATTTGAGAACATGGGAGCACAGCTCATCCGGGAAGTTGCTTCCAAGACCAACGACGTGGCAGGTGACGGAACTACAACAGCAACCGTACTTGCACAGGCTATGGTCAACGAAGGAATGAAGAACCTGGCAGCAGGCGCGAACCCGATCGTACTCCGCAAGGGGATGAAGAAGGCGACAGACAAGGCAGTAGAAGCCATTGCTGAGATGAGCAGCAAGGTTACCGGAAAAGAGCAGATCGCAAGAGTTGCCGCAGTTTCCTCAGGAGATGAGGCTGTGGGTGAGATGGTAGCAGACGCAATGGAGAAGGTTTCCAACGACGGCGTGATCACCATCGAGGAGTCCAAGACCATGCTGACAGAGCTGGATCTGGTAGAAGGTATGCAGTTTGACAGAGGATACATTTCCGCATATATGGCAACGGATATGGAGAAGATGGAAGCGGTTCTGGAAGATCCGTACATTCTGATCACAGATAAGAAGATCTCCAATATCCAGGATATCCTTCCGCTTCTGGAGCAGGTGGTACAGTCCGGCGCAAGGCTTCTGATCATCGCAGAGGACATCGAAGGAGAGGCACTCACCACCCTGATCGTGAACAAGCTGCGCGGAACCTTCAACGTAGTGGCAGTCAAGGCTCCGGGATACGGCGACAGAAGAAAAGAGATGCTGCAAGATATCGCGATCCTGACAGGCGGACAGGTCATTTCCGAAGAGCTTGGCCTGGATCTGAAGGATACCACCATGGATCAGCTTGGCCGTGCGAAGTCTGTCAAGGTACAGAAGGAAAACACCGTGATCGTAGACGGCTCCGGCGACAAGCAGGCGATCGCTGACAGAGTGGCTCAGATCAAGAAGGGCATCGAAGAGACCACATCTGATTTTGATAAAGAGAAGCTGCAGGAGAGACTTGCAAAGCTGGCAGGCGGCGTAGCAGTGATCCGCGTAGGCGCTGCGACCGAGACCGAGATGAAGGAAGCAAAGCTTCGGATGGAAGATGCTCTGAACGCAACCAGAGCAGCCGTAGAAGAGGGGATCATCGCAGGCGGCGGTTCCGCATATATCCACGCTGCAAAGCAGGTTGAGGAGCTGGCGGAGGAGATGGACGGAGACGAGAAGACCGGAGCGAAGATCATCCTGAAGGCTCTGGAATCCCCGCTGTTCCATATCGTAAGCAACGCAGGACTGGAGGGCTCTGTGGTTGTAAATAAAGTAAGAGAGTCCGAGGTTGGCGTAGGCTTTGACGCATACAAGGAAGAGTATGTGGATATGGTAAAAGAAGGAATCCTGGATCCGGCGAAGGTGACAAGAAGCGCATTGCAGAACGCGACAAGCGTTGCTTCCACCCTGCTGACAACAGAATCTGTTGTAGCGACCATCAAGGAAGACACCCCGGCAATGCCGGCAGGCGGCGCTGGCGGAATGGGCATGATGTAATCATCTGCCGGGATCGGTCCTCCATTCCCGAATCTGTATTCTGGAACAGGAGGCTTCGCAGCAGGGAAGCTGTTCCGAAGAGATAAGAAACGAGTTCCGTATCTGACTGGAAAGAAATACAGTCAGATGCGGAACTCTTTTTATGCAATCACAAATTTCGGAGAAGTTTCCGATTGAAATTTGAAAAGCACTTGACAACCTACCGGAATTTTTGTACCATATCAGATAAAATACCTCTGATCCGACCTCCCAAAATCTGCATTCATTGCGGAGATATTCTGGCAGGCGGATCTACATAGGAGTTGTTTCTGGCTGTACAGTTAGAATTGTTTCAAGAGTAACGGGATTGCCCCAACACAAAAGGAGAGGAAGGTAAAGACATGGGCAGAATTATTGGAGAAGGTATTACATTTGATGATGTGCTGTTGGTGCCGGCATATTCGGAAGTGATTCCGAATCAGGTAAACTTGTCTACGAATCTGACAAAGAACATTAAGCTGAATATTCCGATGATGAGTGCAGGGATGGATACGGTAACGGAGTACCGGATGGCCATCGCGATGGCACGTCAGGGCGGAATCGGTATCATCCACAAGAACATGTCTATAGAGCAGCAGGCAGAGGAAGTGGACAAGGTAAAAAGGTCTGAAAACGGGGTCATTACGGATCCGTTTTATCTCTCACCGGAGCATACATTGAAGGATGCCAACGATCTGATGGCAAAGTTCCGTATATCCGGCGTCCCGGTAACTGAGGGCAGGAAGCTTGTCGGGATCATTACAAACCGTGATTTAAAATTCGAAACAGATTTCTCCAAGAAAATCAAAGAAAGCATGACATCCGAGGGACTGATCACAGCCCGCGAAGGGATCACACTGGACGAGGCAAAGCAGATCCTTGCAAAAGCAAGAAAGGAAAAGCTTCCGATCGTGGATGAATACGGCAACCTGAAAGGGCTGATCACCATCAAGGACATTGAGAAGCAGATCAAGTATCCGTCTTCCGCGAAGGATGCCCAGGGGCGTCTGCTCTGCGGCGCGGCCATCGGAATTACAGCCAACTGCCTGGAACGTGTGGAGGCGCTTGTGGATGCCAAGGTGGATGTGATCGTCATGGATTCCGCTCACGGGCATTCCGCCAACGTGCTGCAGGCAGTCCGCATGGTCAAGGAAAAGTTTCCAGAGCTGCAGGTCATCGCGGGAAATGTGGCAACAGCCGATGCGACAAGAGCACTGATCGAAGCCGGAGTCGATGCGGTGAAGGTGGGGATCGGACCGGGTTCGATCTGTACCACCCGTGTAGTTGCGGGAATCGGTGTTCCCCAGATCACGGCGGTGATGGACTGCTACGGTGCAGCAAGAGAATACGGGATCCCGATCATTGCGGACGGCGGCATCAAGTATTCCGGAGATATGACGAAAGCGATCGCGGCAGGCGCCAATGTATGCATGATGGGAAGCATTTTCGCGGGATGCGACGAAAGCCCGGGAACATTTGAGCTCTATCAGGGAAGAAAGTATAAGGTATACCGCGGGATGGGCTCCATTGCGGCGATGGAGAACGGCAGCAAGGACCGCTATTTCCAGGAGAATGCGAAGAAGCTGGTTCCGGAAGGCGTGGAAGGACGCGTGGCATATAAGGGAACCGTGGAGGATACGGTATTCCAGCTTATGGGCGGCTTAAGGTCCGGTATGGGATACTGCGGCACGGCGACCATTGAGGAGCTGAAGCAGAACGGCCAGTTTGTGAAGATTTCCGCTGCTTCGCTGAAGGAAAGCCATCCTCACGATATCCATATTACGAAGGAAGCGCCGAACTACAGCGTGGACGAATAAAGATCCGCATAAGAAAATGACAGCAGCCGCGCTTCGGCGGAGGCGTGCGGGAAAAAAGTACGGAGCAGATAAACATGGAACAGGAGAGCACGGAACAGAGAGGAACCGGGCAGAGCAGCATGGACCTGGGCAGTACGGATCTGAAAAACGCGGGATCAGGCGGCACGGTACAGAAGAGCACGGGGAAGGCTGCGAAGCATAAAGGAAAACGGAAGAAAAAAAGAAGAAAGAAGAAAAGTCCCCGGAAGCTGACAGTCCGCGTCAATCTGGAGCCGAAGAGCTTCCTGGCCGGAATCGCGGCCGGGGTGCTGCTGACGCTGCTGGTGATGTTCCTGCTCACCCGCTGTTCCGCCGAGGAGGTGGAGACCAGCGGGCTGAACCTGGATGCGTCGGAGCCGGAGATCAGTGTCCAGCTTCTGGATGTGAATGACTATTCCAGGCCGGGAACGGAAGTGGATTCCGTTGCAGGAATCGTGATCCACTATACGGCCAATCCGGGGAGCACGGCGCAGCAGAACCGGGACTATTTCAACAGTCTGCAGGACGGGCACGGGGCCTCTGTGAGCAGTCATTTCATCGTGGGACTGGACGGTGAGATCGTGCAGTGCATTCCGACCCAGGAGGTCGCGTATGCGTCCAATGAGCGCAACCGCGATACCATTTCCATCGAGTGCTGCCATCCCGACGCTACGGGAAAGTTCAATCAGGAGACCTATATTTCCATGGTCCGGCTGACGGCATTTCTGTGTGCAAAATATGACCTGGACGCGGAAGCGGTCATCCGGCATTATGATGTGACGGAAAAGAACTGCCCCAAGTATTTTGTGGAAAATGAAGACGCGTGGAAGCTTTTTAAGGCGGATGTGGACGCCGCGCTGAAAACGAAGATCAAAGAAGAATAGGCAGACGGACGGAAAACGAAGATCAAAGAAGAATGAGCAGAGAGACGGAAAACGGAGGAAACAGAAGCCTGCGGGAGGCTTCCGGACTTCCGTTCCGTGGGTATGAGGCGGAAAAACAGATCAGAATCAGGAAAAGGGAGAAGAGAAACAAAGATGAACGATTTGGAGATGTACCGGGAACAGCTTGCCATGTGCGATGACAGGATCATCGACGTTCTGGAGGAGCGCAATTCGATTATAGAGAAGATCATGGCCTACAAGCAGGAGTACGGCATGCCCGTCCTGCAGCCTGCACAGGAGGAGAAGCAGGAGCACAGAAGACAGGAAAGGCTGGAAGGCCACCGCTATCAGAATGAGATCGAGAACGTCTTTTCGGAAATTGTCAGGAGCAGCAAACGGATCCAGGCAAGACACCTGTTTGACTATAATATTGTTCTGATCGGCTTTATGGGGGCGGGAAAATCGACGGTTTCCGAGTATCTCAGCACCATGTTCGCCATGGATGTGGTGGAGATGGACCAGGTGATCGCGGAGCGGGAGGGCATGAGCATCCCGGATATCTTCGCGACCTATGGGGAAGAATATTTCCGCAACAGGGAAACCCGGCTCCTGAAAGAGATGCAGCTTCGGAAGCAGGCGGTGATCTCCTGCGGAGGCGGCGCCGCGCTCCGGGAAGAAAATGTGGCGGAGATGAAGAAAAACGGACGCGTAGTGCTTTTGACCGCAAGCCCTCATACGATTTATGAGCGTGTGAAGGACAGTACCGACCGTCCGATCCTGAACGGAAACAACAATGTGGAATTTATTGCGGAGCTGATGGAAAAACGCCGGGAAAAATACGAAAAGGCGGCGGATATCGTGATCTATACGGACGGTAAGAGCGTACTCCAGATCTGCGAGGAGCTGATCGCGAAGCTGTAGCGGCCCTGTCAGCCTGCCGCAGGAGCTTTGGCTGGCCGGGGGGTGTAAACAGCAGTATCGGACTCAGGGAAAGGAGACGGGGATATGTTTGATAGGTTCTTTCCGGATGAATATGTGGCTTCCACCTATATCATCCCTTTTGAAAAATTATATGAAGAGGGATACCGGGGCGTGATCTTTGATATCGACAATACCCTGGTTCCCCACGGCGCGCCTGCGGACAAGAGGGCAAAGGAGCTGTTTGGCAGGCTGGAATCGATTGGATTTGCCTCCTGCCTGATCTCCAACAACCAGGAGCCCAGGGTGAAGATGTTCAATGAAGAGATCGGGACAAAGTACATTTTCAACGCCCACAAGCCGGCCCGGAAGAGCTACATCCGCGCCATGGAGATGATGGAAACGGACCGGACCAATACGATCTTCGTGGGGGATCAGTTATTTACCGATGTGTGGGGCGCAAAACGGACGGGAATCCGCAATATCCTGGTCAAGCCGATGTATCCGAAGGAAGAGATCCAGATTGTCCTCAAGCGTTATTTGGAGCGGATCGTGCTGTATTTTTACAAAAGAAAGCAAAGAATGACCCGTGAAGAATAAAAAAAGGTTGAAAAAAGCTGGAAATTATTATAAAATGATACAAGTGCCAACAGGCTGTGCATTTCATGCCTGCATGAAAAAGCATGACTTCTATAAAATGTAACAGCGAGAATTAAAGGAGGATTATATATGATCGCAGCAGGAGAATTTAAGAATGGCGTGACCGTTGAGATTGACGGAAATATTTACCAGATATTGGAATTTCAGCATGTTAAGCCGGGCAAGGGCGCTGCATTTGTCAGAACCAAGCTGAAAAATATCATCAGCGGCGGCGTGGTAGAGAAGACCTTCCGTCCCACCGAGAAGTTCCCGAAAGCCCATATCGACAGGAAGGAGATGCAGTACCTGTACCAGGATGGGGATTTATATAATTTCATGGACGTTGAGACATATGATCAGATCGCGCTGAATGCCGAAGTGGTAGGAGATGCGCTGAAGTTCGTGAAGGAGAATGAGAACGTGAAGATCTGCTCCCACAAGGGCAATGTATTTTCCGTGGAGCCGCCTCTGTTCGTAGAGCTGGCGATCACAGAGACCGAGCCGGGCTTCAAGGGCGATACCGCACAGGGCGCAACAAAGCCGGCTACCGTAGAGACAGGCGCGACCGTTATGGTGCCGCTGTTTGTAGATACAGGGGATGTGCTGAAGATCGATACGCGTACCGGAGAGTATCTGTCCAGAGTATAACAGGCAGGACAGGAATCCGGGTGTTATGGGTTAAAAGCCTGCCAGCGGATATTCAGATCTGGATGAACGTAGAGCATGTATTTGATTATAAAGCAGGAGATTTCATCAGAACAGGTGGGATGTCCTGCTATTTTGTTTTTGTCGATTCCCTTGAGAAAATGATCAAACAGCAGGAAAAGCAGATGGCTGGCAAATAACAAAAAAATTGAAAAAATCATTGCTTGAAGTACGTGTCTACACGTGTTATAATCTCAGGATAAAAGGAGGTAATAGCCTATGCATGCGGGGTAAGTCTGCATGGCTTGTTTGTTTCGCAGTATGGATAGGAGGTTTACAGAATGGCAAAATATGCGTTCCCGGCAGTGTTTACACCAGAAGATGAGGGGTATTCGGTTCTGTTTCCAGACCTGGAAGGATGTTATACATGCGGAGATGATATGGAGGATGCGCTGGAAATGGCAGAAGACGCGTTGGCATTGGTTTTATATGGATATGAAAAAGATCAAAGGGAGATCCCGTCCCCTTCAAAACGTACTGACATTCGTCTAAAGGGTGAGGAGTTCGTGAATTATGTAGCGTGTGATACTATGGCTTATCGAAAAATGTATAATAGTAAAGCAGTGAAAAAGACATTGACGCTTCCAGAATGGATGAACGAAGAAGCTACCGCACTCGGTGTTAATTTTTCGCAGGTTCTGCAGGAGGCGCTTTTGCAGAAAATCCGGTCTCGTTAGGCACTTACAAACAATATCCTGCGCAAAATAGTAAAATTTTTGTACCGTGCATTTCTAGTTTATCCAGGTTAGGAATTGCAGGAGAATAGCCTGTGCAGATTGAGCAGGATGTATATGGCTATTCTCTGTTGTACCAATATATCAGTCAAATGCTTAAAAAGGATGGAGGAAATAGATGCTAAAGCTTGGTTCACATGTAGGAATGAGCGGCAGGGAGATGCTGCTCGGCTCCGCGAAGGAAGCAGTTTCGTATGGGGCGGATACATTTATGTTTTATACCGGGGCACCGCAGAATACCCGAAGGAAGGAGCTGAATGAGCTGAATATCGGGCCGGCCTGGGAGTATATGAAGGAGCACGGCATTGAGGAGATCATTGTTCATGCCCCATATATCATCAACCTGGGTAATTCCGTAAAGCCGGAGACGTTTCAATTGGGAGTGGAATTTCTGGAAAAGGAGATCCAGAGAACGATCGCCTGCAAAAGCCATCTGCTGATCCTGCATCCGGGGGCTCATGTAGGAGCGGGTACAGATGCGGGGATCGCCCAGATCGTGAAAGGGCTGAATGAGGTTCTGACCAGGGACACGGACTGCTGCGTTGCATTGGAGACCATGGCGGGAAAGGGCTCTGAGGTGGGCCATACGTTCGAAGAGCTGGCCAGAATCTATGACGGTGTTGCATACAATGAGAAGCTGCGGGTCTGCTTCGATACCTGCCATACCAGTGACAGCGGATACGATATCATCCATCATTTTGACGATGTGATCCGGGAATTTGACCGGATCCTTGGAAAGGACCAGATTGCTGTATTCCATATCAACGACAGCAAAAATGTACCCGGCGCCGCAAAGGACAGGCATGCCAATATCGGGTTCGGAGAGATTGGGTTTGACGCGTTGAATGCGATCGTGCATCATCCGGACTTTGAAGAGATTCCGAAGATCCTGGAGACACCCTATGTACCGGATCTGGAAGATAAGAAAAAATCTTATGCGCCTTACAAATATGAGATTGAAATGCTGCGGAAAGGGGAATTTGATCCCGGGCTGGAGGAAAAGATCCGGAACGGGGGGAAGTGATTTTTACGAAACTCATTGTTCCAATAAAAAAACACGTCTGGGCGGGATCGAACCGCCGCACCTGCCTCCGGAGGGCAGTGCTCTATCCACTGAGCTACAGACGTGTATTGCATTCCGGAAAGGAAGCATCTCTCCGGAACGCTTTAATTATGTTATCACATATTTCGGAAAAAGTAAAGAACTAATTTTTCTGTTTTCCGGTTAAGTAAAGGTTTTTTACATTTTTAAAGTAAATTCTGATGATTGAAAACGGAACTAACGAAATCTGTTTTTGATCATTGAACTGAAATAGATCTTTTTAGAAATTGAAAGAATTTTGCATGACCAGCCTTCTGGTCTCTCTTTGGTAGAGGTATGCGTGATTGCTTAAAATCTCTTCTTCGGCTACCTGGGTCTGGTTGATCTCTGTAACCATCGCATCCATCTCCTCCGGCTCCATGCCCTTTGACGCAGGCACAAGCACGACTTCGTGGACGCTGCTGGGGAGTACGTAGTAGTCTTCTCCCAGAATCTGTCCGGCCATATCCAGGACCTCCGGATATACGATGCAGGCTGCGCCGAAGCTGCGGATGGGATTGGAGAGCACGTACATAAAATCATCCGCTTCCGCGGCAGATTCATTCAGCAGATTTTTCCGTCTGCCCGGGACCGTGCGCAGGATCTCGTCCACGGCCTGCTGCATGGTAAATAATTCCGCCGGAAGCAGGCGTTTTACATTTCTGCGGGCCAGTGCGAGCAGGTCTTCCTCTGTCACATCCCAATACTCCAGGTGGTCGTTATTTACGGTCATGGTAGCGGTTCCCTGACTGTTTACATCCAAAAGGACATAGAATACGATGCTCAGATCCAACAGCTTAATATGGGGGACACGTTCCAGTAAGTCACGGTTTTTTTCCGTATGGATCAGCTTAAATACGATCTTGTCCTGAATGGAGTCATAGTGTTCGATCCCGTTGGTATCCATGGAACGGTCACACTTTACCGTGCGGTAAAAATCCAGGATCTCCTGTACAAGTCTGTCGATCAATTCGCCGTCCAGATAGCGCTGATAAAATTCCTCCAGATAGATCGTGGGGGAAATGTTCACTCCCGGGGTCTCTATGAGCAGACCCTTCTTTACTTTTCCGTTATTTTTAACTGCCGTATATTGTGCTGCCTTAGCCCCTCCTTCCAGTTTCTGATTCATTTTCGTTTCGATAGCGCAAACAAACTCCTGATATTTCATATATTCTCCCTTCTTCTGCGCGTCCACTTGAAATTAAAATGAGAAAGCCGGTACCGAAATCGTACCCAGAAAATTGATTTGAAAATATTATGTAGGTAGATTATAGCGGACCGGGGAGAAAAAAGCAACCTTTTTTTGAAAAAATATTTACCCGGCAACGAACACTTGCTAGAATCCGGGATAGGTGATAAAATGTCAAAAGAACAAAGAAAACATATGGAGAGTGAAAACGTGAAAAGATTTCTGAAGCTTATTACAATGGAGATGGAAGAGGCATTCCGGGCAGCGGGATACGACGAAGCTTACGCAAAGGTAAGCCTGTCGAACCGGCCGGACTTATGCGAATATCAGTGCAACGGAGCGTTGGTAGCGGCCAAGGCCTACAAAAAAGCGCCCATCATGATCGCGAAGGATGTGACGGCGCACCTGCAGGAGAGCGCGGTTTTTTCCTATGCGGAGGCGGTGAATCCCGGATTTATCAATCTGAAGGCCGCTCCCGGGTTTACGGCGGAATTTTTGAATGAGATGGCAGGAGCCGAGAACCTGGGCGTGGAGAAGGAAACAAAGCCGAAGACCATCATGATCGACTACGGCGGCCCCAACGTGGCCAAGCCCCTTCATGTAGGGCATCTGCGTTCCGCGATCATCGGCGAGAGCGTGAAGCGGATCGTCCGTTTTAAGGGCAATCAGGTGATCGGAGACATCCACCTGGGAGACTGGGGATATCAGATGGGGCTGATCATCACGGAGCTGGAAAAACGGAAACCGGAGCTGCCTTATTTTCAGGAGGATTACGAGGGAGAATACCCGCAGGAGGCGCCGTTTACCATCGGGGAGCTGGAGGAGATCTACCCGACAGCCAGTGCTTATGCCAAGGAGAACGAGGAATACCGGGAGAAGGCCCTGCAGGCGACCTTCCTTCTGCAGAGCGGCCGCCGGGGCTACCGGGCAATCTGGCAGCATATCATGCAGGTGTCCGTGGCGGACCTGAAAAAGAATTACAGTGTTCTGAACGTGGATTTTGACCTCTGGAAGGGTGAGGCGGATGTGCAGAAGTATATTCCGGATATGGTCCATATGTTAAAGGAAAAGGGATTTGCGCGCTATGACGAGGGCGCTCTGGTGGTGGATGTGGCAGAGGAGGACGACAACAAGGCTGTGCCGCCCTGCATGATCCTGAAGTCGGACGGGGCTGCCCTGTATGATACGACGGATCTGGCGACCCTGATCGAACGGGAAAGCCTTTACAAGCCGGATCAGATCATTTATGTGGTGGACAAGCGGCAGGAGCTGCATTTTGTACAGGTATTCCGATGCGCGAAGAAAACGGGGATCGTGCGCCCGGAGGTGGATCTGAAATACCTGGGCTTCGGCACCATGAACGGGAAAGACGGAAAGCCCTTCAAGACCCGGGAGGGCGGCGTGATGCGCCTGGAAAACCTGCTCCGTGAGATTACGGAGGAGATGAGGAAGAAGATCATGGACAACCGGACCGTGACCGGGGAGGAAGCGGAAGCGACGGCCCGGACGGTGGGACTTGCGGCTGTGAAGTACGGGGATCTGTCCAACCAGGCATCCAAGGACTACATTTTCGATGTGGACCGCTTTACTTCCTTTGAGGGAAATACAGGGCCTTATATCCTGTATACCATCGTCCGGATCAAGTCCATCCTGAATAAATATCAGGAAAGCGGCGGTTCCATGGACGCGCTTCGGATCCGGGAGCCGGAGAGCGACTGTGAGAAGGCGCTGATGCTGGAGACGGCGAAGTTCAACGAAGTCATCGATACTGTTTATGAAGAGATCGCGCCCCACAAGCTCTGTGCTTATATCTATGACGCGGCAAATGCATTTAATAAATTTTATCATGACACCCGAATCCTGGCGGAGGAGGACGAGGAAAAGAAGGCGGGCTATCTCGCGCTTCTCAAGCTGACCAAAGAGGTGCTGGAGGTCTGCATTGACCTTCTGGGATTCGAAGCGCCGGAAAGGATGTAACTATCTGTGGATCAGGCACGCGATGGATCTTGTCTGCCTGTTTTTACAGTTTCAAAGATAAAGGAAATGACAGAAAAGCTATTTTACGAAGACAGCCATATGCGGACGTTTACGGCGGTTGTGCTGGAATGCGGCCCGGTTGGGGATGGTGCTCCGGAAGCGTCCGCTAAGACGGCAGATGCCCGGCAGGGAGAACGAAATCCGGAAGCGTCCGGCAGGACCGGGGAGATTCCGGAAGGAAAGCGGTATCAGATCGTGCTCGACCGGACCGCGTTTTTTCCGGAAGGGGGAGGACAGTACGCAGATACCGGGCAGCTTCAGGCGGATTCGGAAGTTGTCCGTGTGCTGGATGTGCAGGAGCATGACGGAAAAATTTTCCACATCACGGACCGGCCGGTTCCTGCCGGGAGCACGGTGTCCGGGCAGATCGACTGGGCGGAGCGTTTTATGAAGATGCAGCAGCACACCGGGGAGCATATCGTTTCCGGGCTGGTGCATGCCCGCTTTGGATATGACAATGTGGGGTTTCACCTGGGCAGTACAGACTGCACCATGGATTTTAACGGGGAGATCACCCGGGAAGAGCTGCATGAGATCGAGCTTCGGGCAAATGAAGCCGCGGCGGCCAACCTGGAAATCCAGGTTTCCTATCCTTCCGGGGAGGAGCTGGCCGGACTGGAATACCGCAGCAAGATCGAGATCGAAGGGCAGGTCCGCATTGTGACGATTCCAGGCTTTGACGTCTGCGCCTGCTGTGCTCCCCATGTGAAAAAAACGGGGGAGATCGGGGTGATCAAGCTGACCCATGTGCAGCGGTACAAGGGCGGCGTCCGTGTCACCATGCTCTGTGGGTCCCGCGCCCTGGCGGATTATGACAGAAAATCCGCGTCTGTCAGTCAGATTTCCGCTTCGCTCTGTGCAAAGGAGGACGAGGTGGCGGAGGCTGTGGAGCATTTGAAGGAGGAATGCGCCCGGTTAAAGGCCAGGCTGGCGGAGCAGCAAAAGGAAATGCTGCGGCTCAAGGCCAGGGAAAGCGACGGAGAGGAAGGGGCGGTGTGCCTGTTCGAGTCCGGGCTGGAGGGAGAGGGCCCCAGGCTTCTCATGAACCTGGTGATGGAAAGAGGACACGAATTATGCGCCGTATTCTGCGGAAATGACGTGGAGGGCTACCGTTATGTGATCGGCAGCGTAAGCCTGGATCTGCGGAAGCTGGTAAAGGAACTGAATGCCGCGTTCTCCGGCAGAGGCGGAGGAAAGCCGGAGATGGTGCAGGGTTCCCTGAAAGGAACCGAGTCGGAATTGAAGGCGTGGATACAGATGCATGGAGCTGCGGAAAAATAGCCCATGCAGGCTGCGCAGCGCCGAACTGCCTGCGGCGTGCAATCTGCAGTGATGCAGGAGAAAGTGAGGAGAAGAAAAGATGAATAAAGCTCCGGGAAAAAACAGATTCTGGTATCTGTTCGGGCCATTTCTGATCTATTGGGGAGTTGAATTTGTGGGGGCCATGATCGCGTCGCTGGTACTGGTCATCATTTCTGTGCCGGATGTGATACAATCTGTGACATGGACGGATTCCATGACCAATGAAGAATTTACGCAGGCGGCGGTCCAGATGCAGACGGCGCTGATGGACATGGTGGCCCGCTACCAGGTGCAGATGCTTGCGGCAGCGGCGCTTTTGACGATTCCTGTACTGGCGGCGCTGTACCGCAGAGACAGGAAGCAGGAGGCACTGCAACACCTTCCGGTCAATAAAAAAGCGCCTCTGTCCCAGTACATCTGGACGCTGCTGCTGGGGATTGTTGTGTGCATCGGCGGAAATGTGCTGATCGTCATGACAAACCTGGCATTTGTAAGCGAGAGCTACCAGAATACGTCGGCGGTATTTTACGCTCCGGGGTTTGCGGTGCAGGTGGTCTGCCTGGGACTGATCATGCCTGTTTCCGAGGAGCTTTTGTTCCGCGGACTGCTGTTCAGACGGTGCCGGGCGCTGATGGGATGTCTTCCCGCGGCTTTGAGTATCTCCATCCTGTTCGGCTTCAGCCACGGGAACCTGGTGCAGTTCCTCTATGCCATGGGGCTGGGGATGCTGCTTGCCTATGTGTGTGAAAAATATGGTTCTCTGAA
>CATLCV010000121.1 GCA_949893755.1 uncultured Lachnospiraceae bacterium
GACAGACTTATCCTGTCTGTCTGTCTGTCTGTCTGTCTGTCTGTCTGTCTGTCTGTCTGTCTGTCTGTCTGTCTGTCTGTCTGTCTGTCTGTCGTTGAGTATACTGCGGTAGGCATAGCCTGTCAACCCCCTTTTTCAGGGAAAAATGGAAAATTGCCGTCTCCGTTTTTCGTCCAAAGCCACACACAATGTATTCTACAGGAAACGCCCCTGAAAAGCAACAGCAATCCGTGCTTTTCCAGAAGATTTTACAAAAAAAGTGATAAAATGGTAACGAAATCTGAAAAACAGGCTCTTATAGTTAAATGGGAAAAGAGGCGGGAAGATGTGGGATGTGGAGCAAGTCTATATCGAATATATGCCGCAGGTCTATAAATATTTATTCAGCCTGTGCCAGAAGGAAGATCTTGCGGAGGAACTCACGCAGGAGGTATTCTGCCAGGCGTTAAAATATATTGACAGCTTCCGGGAGGAATGCAGCCTGTTCGTCTGGCTGTGCCAGATTGGGAAGCATTTATGGATCAGGGAAATGAAAAAGAGGAAAAAAGAAAAGCACGTTCCGCTGGAGCATACCTCGCCAGACGGCATCCGTCCGTTCCGAAGGGGCATGCGCTCCGGGAGTTCCTATGAGTATCAGATTCCAAACGGGCCGGATCTTGAGGAAATGTATATCCAAAAAGAACAATGTGCCCTGTTTTACAAAACGCTGGATACACTGGATGAGGCCACGCGGGAGGTCATGCTCCTGCGGCTGAGCGGAGAATTTAGCTTCCGGGAGATTGGGGAGATCATGGGACGGAATGAGAATTGGGCAAGAGTAACATTTTACCGGGGGAAGCAGAAGATCAGAAAGGAGCTTAAAGATGAAATGTGAAATTATCTGGGATTTGCTGCCGCTCTATATCGAAGGGCTTACAAATCAGACGACCGCGGAAGAAATGGAACGCCATTTGAAAAAGTGCGGAAAATGCCGGCAGTATTATAAGGAAATGACCGGTAAGCTGCCGGACATTTTGCCGAAAGCGGAAACAGACAGTGTGAAGCTGTTAAAAAAAGAGCGGAAAAGAAGGCGAAAGATCCATGCTGTGATCGAAGTCCTTTGTGTTCTGCTCTTCATGGCCGTTCTGGCAGTGATGCCAAGAGATATCAATTATAAAGATGTTCAGTTAGAATATGGAATGAATGGAAACAAAGCATATGTCAGCATGAGGCCAAAACCCTATGTCGGGGGAATCGTATTTAATGGGGAAGTGAAGACTCTCCGGGATGAAAATGGAGAAAGTATTGGAGTTTGCCAGGAATTAGAAGTCCTCTCAGGCTGGGGCATGCTGGGGCACCTTGGGAAAAGGGGAGGATGCATCTGGGAAAGCGATCCGTCTGACGGGAGGATGACGGAATGGAAATTTACCTTTCATGACAAGGTCGTGACAATTAGAAACGGGGAATTGGTCTCTATATATGATGTGGATCTTGAAAAACGACATTGACAATGCCTTTGAGATCATGTTATACTGATTTTACAACTACTATATTATTTACAATAGTCAATGGAAGAAATAGGAAGGAGGACGACTATGGACCAGAAGACCTATCTGAAAAAGTTTTCTCATTCTGTTCGGTGGCGATTGCCGAAACCGGAGGCAGATGAAGTGCTGGCAGACTATGAAGCACTGTTTTCCGAGCGCCTGCCAGGAAATGACGATGCATGGATACAGGAATTGGGTGAGCCGCTGGAAGCCGCCCGCTTTCTCACAGAGCCGAAGGTGTACCGCCGCTGGCTGGCGGCATTTGGCCTGATGGCTTTCTGCCTGCTGCTGCCTGAATACCTGCTGCTGCGGGCAAGATTCAACCAATACCCGCTGGGGCTGATGTCCATACTGCTTGCCGCAGGGACGGCGATTGCCCTGATCTGCTTTCGGCCGCAACGGAAAGAGATGGCAAGAGCTCCTTTTCCCAAAGGGCTTTGTCTATTGCTGTCCGTCCTGCTGCTGATCATGGCTGCCGCCGCTGCCGTACTGGCAGGGCTGATCACGGGAATCTGGGAACTTTTGCCGCCGGCATGGTACGGCAGGATTGCATATTGGACTATGGGAATTTCCGGCACTGCCGCGGCAGTGACCGGCTTGTTCGGTTTGGTAAAAGCCCGGATGTCAGACCGCCGCTGGCGCGCCCTGTATATTATGGGACTTCTGGTCCTGGTGGAATGTGTTTTGGTCATTGCGAATCTGGTCAGCATGGACCTTGGCTCGCAATCCTCCGGCTGGTGGGTTTCCTGCGCCGTCAGCTTAAGTGCCATCGGCCTTGCGGGCCTGGCAGGAGCGGGGGTATCCCTATGTTAAAAAAGGATTTGATCGAGCTGTGCCTGCTGCATGTCCTGTCCGTCGAGGACCTGTACGGATATGAGATCCTGCGCCGGATTCACGAAAGCTTTCCCGGTACACAGGAGAGCGGCATTTATGCGCTGCTCCGGGGATTGTGCAGGGAAGGCTGCACGGAGCAGTATGAGGGAGAGACCTCTGAGGGCCCCACAAGAAAATATTACCGCATTACCAGGGCAGGACAAAAAAAACGGGAAGAGCTGCTGGATGAATGGCGGCGTCTTTGCGATGCGCTGGCTGCGTTGGGGGTGGAATAGCAGGTACCATTTATTTCAGAAAAAGGGGATTGTATATGAAGAAATTGATTGCAGAAGAATATAAACGGTTTGAAGACATCAAACAGATTCGTGAAGACGGTTCAGAATTTTGGAGTGCAAGACAACTTGCGGCTGCTTTAGACTACACTCAGTGGAGAAATTTCGCCGGTGTAATAAAGAGAGCAATGATTGCTTGTGAGAATAGTGGACATGATATTTTCTACGATTTTGCTGAGGTCAGCAAAATCGTAGAAGCAGGAGCAACAAACAAGCCTGTAAAGGATTATGAATTGTCCAGATATGCCTGCTATTTGATCGTGCAGAATGGTGATCCACGAAAAGAAGTGATTGCTTTGGGGCAGACATATTTTGCAATCCAGACGTATCGTCAAGAGGTAGCGGATCATTTTAATGAGTTAAGTGAGGATAATCGCAGACTTGTTGTGCGTGGGGATATTAAGCAATGGAATCAAATGCTTGCAGAGACAGCGCATAAAGCAGGTGTAATTACAAATGAGGAATTTGCAATTTTTCAAAATGCGGGTTATATGGGACTGTATGGCGGCTTAGATGTAGATGATATTCATACAAAAAAGGGATTGGAAGTTGGACAGAAAATCCTTGATTACATGGGTAGTACGGAATTGATTGCTAATCTGTTTCGTATATCCCAGACCGAAGAAAAATTGCGGAAAGATGAGGTTGATAATGCGAAAACGGCAACGTCGGTTCATTATTCTGTGGGGAGAGAGGTACGGACTGCAATAGAAAAGATTGGCGGGACAATGCCTGAGGATTTACCCACTCCAGAAAAAAGTATCCAACAGATAGAAAAAGAGCAGATGGCTCGTTTAAAAGCAAAAGCCAAAAAGGGAAAATTGATGCTTGATGAATAAGAAGTGAAGGTGTGCCTGGTATCAGGCATGGGTATAAAACTACAAAAAATTGTGTCCCTATAAGAGCGCCGGGGCAAAAAATTCCAGCTGTACGGATGCTGATTCGGCACAGTCAGAAAACGGAGAGAACAATACCATGATGCATAAAACGGATTTCATTATCATAGGCGCATCCATCCTGGATGTGCTCGCGCAGCCGGTTTCGGCAGACGTATTTGAGACCGGTTCGGTGTCTGCCGACCATATAGCCATGCATACCGGTGGAGACGCCCTGAATGAAGCTGCGGTGCTTGCCGCACTAGGCCCCTCTGTCCGGCTTGTCAGCAAGATCGGCACAGATTACGCCGGAAATTATATCCAGGCGTTTTGCCGGAATGCTGGGATGGATACGTCTTTTTTGCAGGAGGAGGCTTCCCTGGAAACAGGAGTGAACCTTGTTCTGGTGGACGATTCCGGAGAGCGGCATTTTATTACGTCCCGGAATGGAAGCCTGCGGAAGCTCGATCCGGCGGATATCTCCGACGAGGCGCTGGCGGGAGGGCGATATCTTTGCTTTGCCAGCATCTTTGTCTTTCCGGCATTCGATGACGCTGCCCTGGCCGGATTATTTTCCAGGGCAAAGGCAAATGGCCTGATCCTCTGCGCGGACATGACCAAGCGGAAGAACGGCGAGACAATGGAAGACCTGAAAAACAGCCTGCCGCTGCTGGACTATATTTTTCCAAATTATGAGGAGGCAAGCCTTCTGACCGGCTTATCGGACGAGGATGAGATCGCGGACGCATTTCTCGCATACGGGGTGGGATGTGTCGTTTTGAAGGCCGGGGCAAGGGGGAGCTTTATCAAAACAAAAGCAGAGCGGTATTGGATCCCGGCCTATCCTCATGCACGCTGTCTGGATACGACCGGCGCGGGGGATACCTTTACAGCCTGTTTCCTGGATGCGCTGAGCCGCGGGAAGACACTGCCGGAATGCGGAGGCTTTGCGAATGCGGGGGCTTCCATCTGCATTGAAAGGATGGGGGCAACAGGCGGGGTTCAAAGCAGGGAGCAGGTTATGGAGCGATATGCAGTAATTATTCAGCACAGGACAGCGCATTTACTGCGCTATCCGAACGAAAACATATAACGGTATATAGATAAGAAAGGATCACCAGATGAAAAAGCGTACAAAAGAAATTTTGGAAATTCTGGATCAGCAGTACGGCACGGAGTATGTCTGCTACCTGAATTATGAGACACCCTGGCAGCTTCTGATCGCTACGATGCTGAGCGCCCAGTGTACAGACGCGCGCGTCAATATCGTGACACAGGATTTGTTCCGGAAATACACCTCCGTGGAGGCGTTTGCAAAGGCAGACCTGGCAGAGTTGGAACAGGACATCAAGCCCACGGGCTTTTATCACAACAAGGCAAAAAATATCATTGCCTGTATGCGCGCGCTTCGGGACCGGTTCGGCGGGGAAGTGCCGCGGAGCCTGGAGGATCTGACCTCCCTGGCCGGAGTAGGGCGTAAGACGGCAAATGTGATCCGGGGAAATATTTATCATGACCCGAGTGTGGTGGTAGACACACATGTGAAGCGGATCTCCAACCGGCTCGGGCTGACGAAAAATTCCGAACCGGAAAAGATTGAGCAGGATTTGATGAAGGAGCTGCCGAAGGACCACTGGATCCTGTACAATATCCAGATCATCACATTTGGCAGGAGCATCTGTACGGCACGGAATCCAAAGTGTGAGGAATGTCTTCTGACGAAGTACTGCGGCGGATCGAAATAAGAAGCCGGCGATACATAGATCCATGACAGATGAAATCTGCCGCGGGTATTGCACAATGTACCTGATTTTATTGCCGGCCGTTTATGCCGCGCGCGTCCAGCTCTTTGATATATTTCAAAACCTGGATGATCTTCTCCTGCTTTTCAGGCGGGAACTGATGCAGGATATTGAGAGCCTCGGCGTCCCGGGTGTCGGAAATATCCTGCTGCTTTTCTTCCTTTTGCCCCGCATTTAAAATAGAATCTACCGTGACATTGCATAGCCTGGCATAATACATCAGGACGCGCAGGTTCAGCTTTGCGCGGTTGTTTTCAATATTGCTGACAAAGGACACCGTGCAGCCCAGATCTCCCGCGATCTGTTCCTGAGTGTAAGAATGCTCCGTTCTCAAACGCTTTAATTCCATTCCGATTTTTTCAAAATTATATTGATCTAAATTATACTGATCCATATCCGTTCCTCTATATATTGATAAATATAGTTTATTATATTTTAAGGTTGAAAACAACTGGTTTGTTTAGTATAATATAGTATATTTATTAATATATATACTGATCTGTCTGTGCGAAAACAAATGAATGGCAAAAGGAGGCAAATCATGAACATCAGAGAAGCGAAGAATGAGATTATAAGAACGGTTGAGATGTATCTGGATAAAAATGAATTTGGAGAATATACGATTCCGGTCTCCAGGCAGCGCCCCATCTTTATGACAGGCGCCCCCGGAATCGGAAAGACCGCGGTCATACATCAGATCGCGTCGGAGCTGGATCTTGCTCTTGTTTCCGGTTCCATGCGCCATCACACACGGCAGAGCGCGCAGGGACGTCCTGTGATCAAAGCCCGGGATCATGACGGGACGCAGATCTGTGTTTCCGAATACACGATAAGCGAGATCATTGCCGCCGTATATCGTGTGATGGAGGATTCCGGAAAAAAGGAAGGGATTCTTTTTTTGGATGAGATCAACTGCGTCCCGGAGGCACTGGAGCCGGCGGTGCGTCAGTTCCTGCGGTACAAGACTTTGGGCAATCGGCAGGTGCCGGAGGGATGGGTGGTGGTCACGGCGGGCAGCCGGCCGGAGTACAGCCGATCGGTAAAAGAATTTGACCTGTCTGTCATGGACCGTCTGAAACGGATGGACATTACGGAAGACTTTTTGGTTTGGAAGCAATACGCTTATCAGCAGGGCATCCATGCCGCTGTGGTCATGTTTCTGGAGATGCATCCGCAGTGGTTTTATTCCATCTGCTCTGCGGAGGAAGGAATGCACTACGTGACGGCCCGGGGGTGGGAGGACTTATCGACGGCGATACGGCTGTATGAGAAGAAGGGCTTTGAGATCACCGGGAGATTGATCGGACAGTATATTACGGATGAGGAGATCGCAGAGGAGTTCGGGAGTTCCTACGGCCTATATCGGAAATGCAGAGCAGATTACCGGATTGCGGATATTCTGTCGGGCAAGGCTGGTAAGGAGATCGTTCAAAAGTCACAGCAGGCGGAGAGGGAGGAGCGGTATTCTATCCTGGGCCTGATCCTGGAAATGCTGGGGGAAGGATTTCGAAAGTCAGTCAGCCGGGAGCGCAGCCTGCAGATGGTGGAGAGGGCGCTTGGCAGCATGAAAAAAGGAGTCAAAGAGGACCGGCTTCCGGTATCCCTGCTGCTGCAGGAACAGACGGACCGGCTTAGGGGACGGCTTCGGGAACGGACTGCAGCTAACAGCATAACGGCGGGGGAGAGAGAGCAGTACCTTGCGGCTCTGCGGACGCTGGAAGAGTATAAAAAGAATCCGGATACGGGGGCGCCGCAGAAGGATTTTGATAAGATTAAGAAGCAGTTCAGCCGCGAGGCCAGGCTGCATGAAAAGCAGAACGCCCAGGTCAAGTCTATGCCGGAGGCGGCCTTATCCTTTATTGAAGAGGCATGGGGGAAGGAGCATCAGGAGATGGCATTTTTCCTGACGGCGCTGGCATCCTGGGCGGACAGCCCGGCTTATATCAGCCAATGGGGGCGCGAAGCCAGTTTTCGATATGAACAGGAGCAGAGGCTGGCGGTGTGAGTGGGTACATGTAACCAATCACTGTTACTATTCACACCCTGACCGGGTGCTCACAGTAACCAATCACCACATATTGGTCTGGAGGATGCACATAAAATATTTCCTTTCGGATAAATTTCTGCTATACTCAGAAGCAGATATACCTTGTGAAACGGCCGAATGGCCATAACAGGGACTTGAGGTATATAAAAGGGGACTGATTGTTCAATTAGGATTTCGATGATGTATGAATGGAGGAAATGCCATGCTGAAAGGAATTGACGTCGCAAAATATATTTTAAATTTAGATAAATCCGGTGAGCTTTTTGACAAAACGCTCCGTAATCAAAATGGAAGAACATTTTATGAAGGAAATGCCCGCTTGAATAAATATATGCATCTGGCGCAGAATATCTATATTGCGAAATATGGGGAGCCATTGATGGACTCTGTATTTTATGCCTATGATAACGGAGCTGTGGATCCCCGGATTCAGGAAAACTATTCCGTGCTGTTGGAACGCCGTAATCAGCCGGTGCATATTCCTGAAAGAGAACAAATATTTTTGGACAGGGTATTTAAAGCCTTTCAAAATGCCTCTCTGGATGAACTGATTGAATTATCCCATGAAGATTCCGAATGGATGGAAAAACACGGATATTACAATAAAGAGGAGCAGAAAATGGATTCTATGGCACATCTGGCCGAATACAAAGAACAATATGCGGATATGATAAAGGTTCTGGAAAGGATGGATACATGAATGACTTGGAGGTCGGACAGGTACTTTCTTTAAAAATTCGTTTTAATAATTCAGGACAGATTTCAAAAATCAGACATCCTTATCTGATTATCAGAGTCGATAGAGAATTCAATACGGTTGAGATTGCACAGCTTGATTCTCTGAAAGGAAAAGAGTATAAAGCTGCAATGAAAAGTAATAAGGTAATATATTGTGATGAACCGGATGAAGCTGTCATTGATAAAGACAGTTATGTACAGATGGATAATACATTCTTAGTAGAACTGTATGATGGATTGAGCAAATATCGCCGTCAGACGCAAAAATTGAGTAAAGAAAAGCTGGACGGAGTTATAAATGCCTATCAGCTATATCATGCAAAGCACCGCATTGATGAAAATAAACAGGTATATATGACCCGGCAGGAATTGGAAAAGCTGCAAAATACATAATATTTACTTTACAATGATGAACAATGCGGACATGCCTTCCAATACACAAAGAAAAAACAACTGCCGGAAAATGCAGGTTATGGAAAAGAAACATAACAAAATGCATTTTCCGGCAGTTGTTTTTTCGTTACTGCTCACGGTGCCCTCACCCCGCTGCAAGGCATCCGGCCAGGAAAGCTGCGGTATGATGCAGTCAGTTCACCAGGCATTGCTTTGCATACAGCAGGGAATCTTCAAGATGCTGCTTCATTAGATCGCCGGCCTGGGCATAAGCCTTCCGGCGGTAAGCATCCCAGATCCGGGAGTGCATCTGGTTGATCTGCCTCTGGGGCTGCGGCTCCGTTTCATAAATATTGGAAAAAATCGTAAGCTGGCTTCTCAGCTTTTCAGCCGCCAGGGCCAGTCTCTGATTCCTGCAGTAGTCATAGAATATAAGATGAAAGCGGTCGGAATGCTCGATCCATTCCGGGATATCCTCCGGCAGCAGGGCGCCCTTCGCTTCAATGGCATTCGTGACAGAGAGTACCCCTTCCAGCTCCCGGCAGATCTGCTCCTGGGCCGGGTGTCCCGCGGAATACAGGATCGCCAGGCGGTCCAGATCCCCCATAAACTGATACAGCTCTGTCAGGTCTTTTTCCGTCAGGGAGATCACATTTACCCCGATATTCGAATAATGATTGACCAGCCCTTCTTCCGTGAGCCGGGTGAGCGCCTCACGGATGGGAGTGGAGCTGACTCCGAACTGCTCCTTCAGATTTTTCAGGGTCAGCCTTGTACCCAGAGGGATTCGCTGGTTCAGGATATCTGAGCGGAGAATCTGATAGATTTGTTCGGAGAGAGTGGATTTATTTAAAGTCATAGAGTACACTTCCTTCTTTAATTATCATAATCTGTAACGATTTAGAATGACAGACCACAGACACGTCTGGTGCCGTTTGGAACCGTACTGTGATGATCTAACCGTACAGGGGGTAGCAGTTCCTGGCAAATATATTCCTATTTTACTGGAATTCATGAAATTTAGCAATAGCGCACAATGACTCCCGCAGAAAAAGTTCCACCGGTGAAGTTCCACCTTGTGGAAATACATATGGACAGATAAAGAAAATTATAAAAAAGGAGAGCTTCATGTCGCCAATTAGAATATTACCTTTCTGCAATGAAATTTGACGTACATATTTTCATATGACGATTCACCGTTAGAACACCCCAGGTTTTTTTGTTGGCAGGTGAAGCAGGTGGTATAAAAACAGCTTCTGCAATGATATTACTTTGAAATTTTCCTAAATTGGTAATGCCATAACCGTTTTGTGAACCATATCCAAACATATTTTTCCCTACAAAGGCTCCTGCTTTACTTTCAAAATCTCCTAATGTAGATATTGCAACAGCGTCAATCAGCTCTGGCAGCATATATATATAACAGGCAAGCACAAGCATTTCTCTCTGTGGGTGCTGACAAATGTGAATCACTTGTGACGCTACGCGCTTTGCAAGGTTAATAACATTTTCCTCGTTCTTTTTTACGGAAACGCTAAAAGCAGTAGAATAATTTCCCATTGCCCCTTGTTTGTAGCATTTTGTCTGATTGCGGATATCGGCTGCAATCACCACCTTATTTGTATTCTCTTCCAACATCATCTTTGCAATCAGCCAGTCGTTTACCGTAACACTCTGTTGTTTGCATACAGTCAGTATTTCTTCTAACTCCTGATTACAAACGGTGAAAATTTCCCGTTTCATTTTGTGTTTTTGAATATAGGCTCTTTCAAATGCGCTATATTCCTCGTACGCAACCTGCTGCCCCTCTTTTTTCCACATTCTATTTGCATAGCCTGTGATCCATTTACTGATAAGAGGCAAATCACTGTTTGAGGGAAGATCGTTTAAATGTTGAATTAAGCGTTCCTGGGCAAATTGCGGTATTACTCCGTTAGCATAATGCTCTGCAAATTCCTCTGCCAGTTGTAAAAGTCCTCTGCCGTCACACAAAAGATGGTGGGCAATAAAAAGTATTTGAAATTCATTTTGCTTTGGATAAACTACTACTTTTAGCAGACATTCTTTCTTGACATTCCACCCTTGGACGGATATTTCTTCATAATCCTGTTGCCACAAAATACTTTCTTTCTTTACTATTACAGGAATATTCAAGTAATCTTGCATCTGGTAATAAATTCTACCAGTATCCGTTTCCTCTGCGATTAAACTTTGCAGAAACGGGTGAGCCTTTTGAAGAGCTTCTATGCTTTGGCTTAGCTGTCCTTCATCATAATTTCTTTCTATTTTTGCCATAATTCCAAAGTGCATATCAGGACACATAAAATGCGCACGTTCTGTATATACATAATTTTTAACCGATTTCATATTTTTTCTCCAATTCATTATTTTCCCGCATGGCAATATCATTCAACACCTTGTCCTGATGTGCTTCAATGGCTAACAGGATGAACAAAACAGCGAATACGGCTCCTGCCAGAAGCAAAGTGATTGAAGAAAGCCAATGCCATCCTGCCGCCCAAAATAAAATGCCAGTTACAAATAGTATCCCTATGATCTTCGTCATGATAAGTCCCGGTTCCAGCATATTCAGTTTATATTTATAGCGGTTATCATAGCACATATTCTTATGTTTCATTTGCCGAACCTCCATTGTTTTCGTTATTTTACGGCTGGCGAGGATTTCTGTCAATCCATCCGGCTAAATTTTCACCTGATTTTTTCTTATGCATTGGAGTTTTGTAAAACAGATGCAGCAGTCCTGTTTTTGGATCCTCATTTTCAGAAAAAATTCCAACCGAGCAGCTGAAAAAATTTTGCATTTTGCAAAATACATATTGCAAAAACACTCTGAAAATGATAAACTTTAACAATGCAAGGCTTTAATGTGAAAAAGTATCATAGCAGAATGCTGCATAAATCGGAAGTAAGGATCTGTAGGAAAAAAGGAGGTTCATCAATTTGAGGGATGAGAATCTGTTAAAACAACTGACCCAGCTCTGGGGTGTCTCCGGGTATGAGAAGGAGGTCGCTTCTTTCATTAAAAAGGAAGCAGCCCCTTATGCGGATGAGATTATCCGAGACGCGGTGGGGAACCTGATCGTGCGGAAAAAGGGCACGGGCGGCGGCAAGGGGAAACGGATCATGTTTGCCGCGCATATGGATGAGATCGGGTTCATGGTGAAGAAGATCGAATCGGACGGGAGGCTGCGGGTCTGCAGCCTGGGCTGGAACTGGACCGGCTCTGCCTACAACAGCCGGGTACGGTTCCGGAACGGAATGACCGGGGTGGTGAGCTGTCAGGGAACCATCGAAGAGGCGGCCAATAATTCGGGCAAGCTGTACATAGATATCGGCGCGACATCGAAGGAAGACGCGCTGCAGTACGTGAACATCGGAGATCCGTGCGGATATATGGGGGAATATCTGTCCCTGAAAAATGACCGGATCTGTTCCAAGAGCCTGGACAACCGGATCGGCTGTTACCAGCTTCTGCAGGCATTGAAGGAAAATCAGGGCGGGCCCAATGACATTTACTATGTATTCTGCGTACAGGAAGAGCTTGGCTGCAGAGGCTCCAAGCCGGCAGCGGAAAGGATCCGGCCGGATATCGGGGTTGCGGTGGATATCTCCCCGGCCCACGATTACCCCTGTGATCTGGAAGGAAGCAACGAGGTGGACGGCGGGATCGGAATCAAGATCTGCGATCCGTCGGTGGTCTGCGATGAGGATGTGGTTCAGGCGATGCTGGCATGCTGCGAAGAACATCAGATTCCCTGCCAGAGGGAGGTCATTGACAAGGGCGGCACGGACGCGTCCAGTATGAACCTGTCCGGAGTGGGCGTCCGCGCGGGCGGTATCGTTGTGGTGACAAGATATCCCCACAGCCAGAGCGCCGTGGTATCGAAAAAAGATATCGAGGCGGGTATCGATCTGATCAGCGCATTTTCACAGTATGAGTTTCCGTTTTGAGGAAAAGCATACCCAGGGCCGCCCCGGGACAGGAACAAGATCTCGATGCTGTACAAGAAGCGGCCGGCTGTAAATGCAGCGTTATTATGAAAAGAGAAGCACAGTAGGAAAAGAGGAGGATGAATGAAATGAAAAAGAAAACAGTGATGCTGCTTGCGGCGGTCCTGGCCGCGGCGTTGGTGGGATGCGGCGGCTCCGGCGGGCAGTCTCAGGGGCAGTCCGGCAGCGGCTCCGGCAAAGGAGCGGATGGGGGAGCAGACTCCGCAGGAAAGGATTCCATCACCATTGCCACAGATGTGGACGTGGACATCCTTCATCCGTCGGATTTCAGCACCACGGTGGAGCACACCATTTTGAGCCAGATCTATGATCCGCTGATGTTTATGAACCCGGACGGCGCGCACGATCCGGAGCCAAGGATCGCCGAGGACTATGAGATCAGCGAGGACGGCATGGATTATACGTTCAAGCTGCGGGATGACGTGACCTTCCACGACGGGACGGCGCTGACCTCCGCCGATGTAAAGTTTTCTCTGGAGCTTTATATGGCTTCGGAATACCAGGGGGCCCAGGTGATCGGCCTGGAGAGTGTGGAGACGCCGGACGACACGACGGTGGTGTGTCATCTGGACGCGCCCTATTCCCCGTTCCTGCTGGGAGTCTGCCAGGTATCCATCGCTTCGAAGGCGTATTATGAGAAGTCGGAGGACGACTTTGTAAATCAGCCGGTGGGAAGCGGACCGTATAAATATGTAGGAAGAGAAAAGGGCAGCAAGGTGACACTGGAAGCCTATGACAATTATTACAGGGGCGAGGCGGCGATCAAGAACGTGACCTTTGAGGTGATCCCGGACCAGTCTACCACAGCCGTTGCGCTGAAGACCGGGGAGATTGATTTTGCCACTATTGAATCCTCCACCATTGCGCAGCTCTCAGGCGATGACGCGATCCAGGTGGAAGAGGTGGGCAATTCCGGATTTACCTATGTGTCCATGAACACGGAGAAGGCTCCCTTCGACGAGGTAAAGGTGCGCCAGGCCATCAATTACGCGGTGAACCGGGAAAATGTAGTTGCGGTCTGCTATGACGACGAGGCCGAGGTCAATTCCAACATCTGCTCCAAGGACCGGTTCGGATATTCCGAGGACCAGCCCCAGTATACCTGCGATCCGGAGCAGGCGAAGAAGCTTTTGAAGGAAGCGGGCATCACAACGCCTTATGATTTGGGGACGATCCTGGTTGCGGAAAAATATTCCAACATTGCGACAGTGATCCAGAACGACCTGAAAGCCGTGGGACTGGACGTGACCATTGACGTCAAAGAATTTAACGCGTACATCGATGACCTGACCAGCGGAAATTATGACATCACGGCTCTGGAAATGACTCTGGACGGAGATTCCCAGCAGCTGGAAATGGCATTTACCACGGACTACATCGGCACGGCGAACAATGCGCGGTACTCGGATGAGGAGATGGACAGCCTGTTCTCACAGGCGCGGACCGAGGCGGACACAGATGCAAGGGCAGAGATCTTCGACCAGATCCTGACCAAGGCGCAGGACGAAGCGATCTATGCGGTCTTGTGTAATCCGCTGACACTCTATGCCCACAACAGCGGCCTGGACTGCCAGGAATTTCCATATGAAGGGATTTACTCAATCTACAATTTCAGCTGGAAATAAAGACGGAGAGCGCATCCATTTGTATGTTCCGGATGGATGCGCTTTTCATACCATTGTATGCAGAAAGGCTGCCAGCGGCAGGCTTTTGTGTATCCCCGAAGCAGCGGGAACTTTGATTTTAGAAGGAGGCTGTTCATTCTATGTATAAATATGTTGCCAAACGCCTGTTATACATGATCCCTGTTCTTCTGGGAGTGGCATTTCTCGTGTTTACCATCCTTTCGCTGACGCCGGGGGATCCGGGCTCGATCATCCTGGGGATTACGGCGAAGCCGGAGGACATTGCCGCGCTGAATGCGGAATTTGGATACGACAAACCATTTTTTATCCGGTTTTTCAATTATATCGGCGATGTGGTACTGCACTTTGACCTGGGCAATTCCTACCAGAGCAGGCAGCCGGTCATCCATGATATCATGGCACGCTTTCCGAATACATTTTTGCTGACACTGATCTCCATGTCCGCAGCCTCAGTAATCGGGATCTCCCTGGGCATTCTGTCCGCGGTCAGGCAGTACACGGCGCTGGACCAGACGCTGGTGGTGGTGGCTCTGATCTTTGCGTCGATCCCGGGCTTCTGGCTGGGACTGATGCTGATGCTTCTGTTTTCCATGAAGCTGGGAATCTTGCCGTCCTACGGCGCGGGCAGCCTGAAAGCGTTTATCCTGCCGTCCATTACGGTCTGCATGACCTCGGCGGCAGGGCTTCTGCGTCTGACCCGTTCCGCCATGCTGGAGACCGTGCGCCAGGAATACATCCGCACGGCCCGGGCGAAGGGGGCCTCTCAGAAGCGGATCATCTGGAAGCACGCCCTGAGAAACGCGCTGCTCCCGGTAGTCACTACCCTGGGAACCAGCTTCGGCGCGTCCTTGGGAGGCGCGATCATCGCGGAGACCGTATTTGCCATGCCGGGCATGGGGACGCTGATCACCACGGCGATCCGGCAGAAGGATATCCCGGTGGTGATGGGAGCGACGCTGTTTCTGGCGGTCCTGTTCAGCCTGATCATCCTGATCGTGGACGTGCTGTACGCCTTTATCGATCCCAGGATCAAGGCAAAATATCAGAATGGAGGGAAGCGCCGTGAATAACACTCATTCCAGAACGAGAGAACAGTTTGCGGAATTTTGGCGCCGCTTTCGGAAAAATAAATCCGCCGTGGCGGGACTGTTCATCCTGGTACTCCTGGTGGGCATGGCATTGTTTGCCGACCTGATCGTACCTTACGCCAGATGTGTGGAGCAGGTCGGGGCGGACCGCCTGCAGGGCCCCTCGGCGGCCCACTTTTTTGGCACCGATGAATTTGGAAGGGATCTTTTTGCCAGGGTGGTGCACGGCTCCAGATATTCCCTGTTTATCGGCGTGGCCACCAGCCTGATGGCATTGGCCGCAGGCGCGGTACTGGGCGCCAGCGCCGGATATTTCGGAGGCATGGTGGACAACGTGATCTGCCGGATCGTGGATGTGTTCATGTGCGTTCCGCCGATCCTTCTGTCCCTGGCTGTGGTGGCCGCACTTGGAACCAGTGTGCGGAACCTCATCGTTGCCATTACCATTTCCTGTATTCCGGGCAATGTCCGGCTCATCCGGTCGGTGGTGCTGACGGTAGCGGAGCAGGATTATGTGGAGGTGGCCCGGTCCTACGGGGCATCCAACGCCAGGATCATTTTCCGGTATGTGCTGCCCAACGCCATGGGACCCATCATTGTCAATACGACGATGGCGATCTCCGATATGATTCTGTCCGCGGCAGGCTTAAGCTTCATCGGGATGGGCATCCAGCCGCCGTCCCCGGAATGGGGGGCGCTTTTGTCCGCGGCACAGACCTATATCTTTACCTCGCCCTACCTGCTGGTGTTTCCGGGGCTGTTTATTATTTTAAGCTCCCTGTCCTTTAACCTGGTGGGAGACGGGCTGACCGACGCGCTGGATCCGAAGCTGAAAGACTGAAACCTTACAAGAGTGCGTATAAGGAAAATGGATGCAGCCGCGCTTCGGCGCGAGTGTGCGTCAAGGCGCGTACTTTGTTCATATGAGGAGAACAGCAATGAAAAAGACAGTGTTAGATGTGAAAGATCTTACGATCCAATATGAAACGGACCTGGAGACGGTGTATGCGGTCAATGGGATCAGCTTTTCGCTGGATGCCGGTGAGACATTGGGACTGGTCGGAGAGACGGGGGCGGGAAAGACGACCACCGCCCTTGGGATCCTGAGGCTTCTGCCGGAGCGGACGGCACGGATACCCAAAGGGGAGGTTCGGTTTCAGGATCAGAACCTTCTAAAGCTGAACGAACAGGAAATGCTGAAGGTCAGAGGGAGCAAGATCTCCATGATCTTCCAGGATCCCATGACCGCGCTGAATCCGGTGCTGCCCATCGGGAAGCAGATCGGAGAGG
>CATLCV010000122.1 GCA_949893755.1 uncultured Lachnospiraceae bacterium
GTAGATCAATAACCAATCCGGCTGGATATGACATTCTCTGTGTCCTGTCCAGTCGCCGGACAGCGGATGGTCTTTGTTCTTCTCCGGCAACGCTTCACCGCGTGACAATGCCCGGATAATGTCATCCAGCAGGTCAATATTCAGGTGGCGCTTAAGTGCTGACTTGTAATCTTTTTTGAACTGTGTTGTCCAAACAATCTCTCGATTCATCTTTTCAGATCCTGAAGTGCTTCTTCTACATCAGAGTAGCGTTTTACGCTGGGATCACGTGCAATCCGCTCTGCTTCCAGCATGGCCGCAATCGTCTCTTTGTTAGGCTGTTCCAGCCTGACTTCAAAGGGAAAACCACCAACACGGAGAGACTGGCGAAGAAACACATTGATTGCTGTAGTCAGATTCATACCCAGTTCTGTGTAAAGCGTTTCGCACTGCTTTTTGATGTCACTGTCCATGCGAACGCTAAAATTTGTTGTATTTGCCATAGTATCAACTCCTTTTGCATTTCACTGCACATATATTATATACTATTTGCAATGCAAAATCAACTCAATAGACGCAAAATCCATAAAATGTTCCATTTCATTTTCTCTCAGTCTTAAAACCCAAATGTCTGCGAAATGTTACAACGACAAAAAATTTTCTATGCTCTGCAGGGAAGAAAAACAGAAAATGTCGATCCCCTGCCAACCTCCGAAGCCACCTTCATGTATCCGCCCTGCTTTGTGACAATCTCACGGGCCAGATAGAGGCCGATGCCCACTCCTTGTTCCTCGTGTACTTCCTCCTCCCGGTAGAAACGCCGGAAGATGGCAGCCTGGTTACTCTCCGGGATACCTTTACCGGTATCGGACACATCCAGCTTGACATACATTTCCCATTGTTCCGCCGAAATGCGGATCGCCCCTCCTGCCGGAGTATACTTTACCGCGTTATCCAGCAGATTGAATAAAGCCTCCGCCGTCCACTTGCTGTCATGGGAAAGGCGAAGGCCGTCCGGGCAGTCCACCGTCACGGAAATGTTCTTTTTCTCCGCTTCATATACAACACCGCTGCAGGCAACCGCCAGCGTATCGATCAGCGGGGCGTCTTTCTTCTCTAACCGGATTGCCCCGGTTTCCAGCCGCGAAGTCTTCACAAGGGCCTGAAAGAGAAATTCCAGCTTGTCCGTCTGGCTGCGGATCCCCTGCAGGAACTCCCGCCGCGCTTCTTCTGTGACCGGCCTGGTAAGCAATGTGTCCGTCACCATTTTCAGATTACTTACCGGCGTCTTCACCTGATGGGAAATGTCTGACACCAGCATCTGCAGCTCCTGGCGTTCCTCATCCACCTTTCGCCGGTTCTCCTGCATGATCCCGTACAGCCGCGACAGGCGGTAGCTGATACGGGCAAAGAGTGTTTCACTGTCTGTCACGCGCACAGGCTCTTCACTCCCGCTTATCATCCGGTCCATCACCCGGCACAGCTCTCCTGTAAATACAGAAAGCCGTTTGCCAAAAAACAGCATCAGAAGGAACTGCCAGATGACGGCACAGGCTGTCAGCAGGATACCAGTTGTCAGCACCCGCCTTTCGCCTGTCATGGCAAAGAGCACTGCACAGACAAACAGCATGGAAGCTGTCATACCAACCCAGATAAGCAGAAATGTCCTTTTTACCGAGATCCGTTCCAGACTCATTTTCTCTCGCCTCCCATCCACTGATATCCCATTCCGTAAATCGTCTTAATATACGTGTCGCCCTCTGCCTCAATCTTGCTCCGGATCCGGCTGACGGAGGTCGTCAGGGTGTGTTCGTCCACATAATTTTCCTCCGCATCCCACAGCCGTTCCAGAAGCCGCTGCCGTGTCAGGATCTGTTTTGGATTTTTACAGAACAGGCGCAGCATCTTGTACTCCATCGGGGAAAGTGTCAGGGTTTTTCCGTTCAGCGCAGCGCACTGCTCCGAAAAGTTCAGGAACAGCCTGCCGTCATCGTAAATGTCCTTTGCCAGCCCCCGGTGCTCCAGCATCGCGAACATGGCGCGTATCTTCCGCAGCAGTGCTTCAATGGAAAAGGGCTTGGTAATATAATCTACCGCCCCGGCTTCATACCCCCGGATCTGGTCGCTCTCCTGGTCATTTGCAGTCAGAAAAATCACCAGCGTGTCCGGATTCTCCGGCTTGATGAGCCTGCACAGGTCATAGCCGCTGCCGTCCGGCAGGTTGATGTCCAGAAGCACCAGGTCATATTCTTCCCGGGCTGACAGCTCGGCTGCCGTACCTGCATTTAAGGCGGATACCGTATCATAGCCCTCGGAGATCAGATTATAGGTCAGCGTTTTATTCAAAAGTGTATCATCCTCTACCAGCAGGATTTTCTTCATGGCGTCCTCCTTTATGTTTATCCAGCTCTATGATGATGGAGAGTTTTTTTAGTGTAATTTCAGAAGAAGCTGATTCCGGTTCTTCACCTGCATTTTTTCAAAGATATGGCTCATATGCTTTTTCACTGTCACCTCGGAAATACACAGCCGCCTGCCGATCTCCTGATTCGTAAGCCCCTCTCCCAGCTGCCGCAGGATCTCCGTCTCCCGTTCCGTCAGATGGTATTTTCCCATCAGGCTTTCATCCACAGCCCGGAAATCACTTTCCCTGATTCCGTTGGGATAAAGCATCTGCAGGTGGGATGCCAGATGGGTATTCAGCAATCCCAGAAGGGAAAGCTCTTCCCCGGTAAAATCCCCCATTTCCTTTGTGCGGAACATGGTGACCGATCCGTAGAAATGCCGCCTCACGATGGTACATCCCAGACCGTAATATGCCCCCAGCGGCTGCATCCACTGCTGGTATATGCGGCTCTTCTCCCGCAGATGGTCCGGCATCAGGTCGGAATCCCGGTATACCACCGGCTCTGTCTGTGAAAAGTTCCAGACCGTATAGTCCTTCTGCTGGTAATTCTGATAATAGTCCTGCAGCGCCTGCCCGTCCAGGTTGCCGGAATAGGGATGAAAGAACAGGATCGCCTCATCTACTGCCCTGCCGTAATCAAACATGGAGCAGTGATGCACGATCTCCGACTGCAGATAATCCATGACCATTTTCTGAATCTCGTCCAGCCGGTTCTGCCGGTATAACCCCAACAGAAAGCCCTGGAAATTGTACCACCGGGTATTGGATAATTCCATTGTTCTCTCTCCCTCGTTTCATTTTATCTTTCAAAGCCAACGATTCATGCTACTTTAGTAGTATATCACAAAATTCCACCTTCGTACAATTTCTTTTCTTTTTTCACGCAGGTATACTAAGACCACAAACTGACAAATGGGCAAGAAGCAAATGATAATGACTGCATCACGGCTGTTATCGGCATCCGTTTTGCGAACTATGATCAGAAGGAGGAACAAACACACATGAAAACCATCAAATCCACCCCAAAGGCAGACGGCTACTACATGCCTGCGGAATTTGAAACCCACGAAAGAGCCTGGATGCTCTGGCCTGAGCGCACGGACAACTGGCGCAACGGAGCAAAGCCGGCTCAGAAGGTATTTACGGAAGTCGCAAAGGCGATCCGCAGATTCGAACCGATCACTGTCGGGGTCAGCGATGAGCAGTACAGCCATGCCAGATCCGTCCTTCCGGATGATATCCGTGTGGTAGAATTATCCTGCAACGACTCCTGGATCCGCGACTGCGGTCCCACCTTTGTCGTCAATGACCAGGGCGGCGTGCGCACCGTAAACTGGGATTTCAACGCATGGGGCGGACTCTATGACGGCCTGTATTTCCCATGGGACAAGGACGACCGTGTGGCAAGCAAGATTTCTTCCATGGAAGAGGTGGACATGTACAAGGCGGAAAACTTTGTGCTGGAAGGCGGCTCCATCACAGTAGACGGGGAAGGCACCCTGGTCGTGACCGAACAGTGCCTGCTCTCCCCGGGACGGAACCCGCACTTGAAGAAAGAACAGATCGAAGAAAATTTAAAACAGTATCTTGGTGTGGAAAAAGTCATCTGGCTGAAAGACGGCATGGATCCGGACGAGACCAACGGCCACGTAGACGACGTCTGCTGCTTTGCAAGACCCGGCGAGGTGGTCGTCCCCTATACAGAGGATCAAAACGATCCCTGGTATGAGATCCTCAAAGCCAATAAGGAACAGTTAGAGCAGGAAACCGACGCAAAGGGACGGAAGCTGAAAGTGCATACCATTTCCATGCCGAAGGTTCCGGTCTATTTTACAGAAGAAGAAGCTTCCGGCATCGATATCGTAGACGGCACCATCCCCCGGATCGCCGGGGAAATGACGGCTGCCTCCTATCTGAATTATCTGTATGTGAACGGCGGGATCATCGTTCCCCAGTTCGGGGATGAGAATGACGCGAAGGTCATCGAAGAATTAAAGGCGATCCATCCGGACCGGCAGGTGGTTGGCGTTCTCACCCGTGAGATCATCCTGGGCGGCGGAAACGTACACTGCATTACACAGCAGCAGCCGAAGGGACGCGTAAAATAGATTCCTCAGGAAAGGCGGCATGTTCTGATTTCAGGGCAGGCATTAGGATGCCTGCCCCAATCTGGCTAAAATCCCTCAATCAGCACGGTCGTTACTTAATCGCTATATACCTCTGTTTGCTGCTGTTCGGTTTATCAGGAATCGTCATCGCAATTCTTCCGTCACTCAATAGAGTTCTCAAATATTTTAAGGTTGACTTGCGTTCCTTAAATCCAAGATATTCCGTTATTTCCTTTGCGCTTTTAGGTTCAACGCAAAATGCAAAGATTTTTTTACTAATTTCATCCATCTCATTCCCTTTTTCAACTTGGGTAGCAACTTGGGTAGCAACTTGGGTAGCACTACCCAAGTCTAATCTATGAAATGGAATCGTTACTACAATTGAATTTTTTCTAAAATCAAAGGTTTCTTTGCCATAAGCCTGTATAATCTTTGGCACACCACGACCGGATTTTTCACTGATGTGAAGCTGCAGAAATATTTCTGACAGTTTCTTATTCACAGGAACTGATTCTCCTGCGAAAAATCCTTCTATTGTCTGTTCCGGTGCCAGTGTTCCGCGTGAAAGTATTTCGATACGATCCTCGAACACAGTAAACATAGGTTCATTTCCTGTTACCCACAAGTTATGCACAAAAGCGTTGATGATAGCCTCACGGTACGCTTCCATATCAAAAAGCATAACTTCTTTGCGTTCTACAACCCGTTTTCTTTCATCTGCCTGTGGAACATTTAAAATTTCTCCATAATCCAGCACTCTGTCAAGCGCCATAAGCAGACACATATTTCCAAATTCACGCACAGCATACATTGTTGAAGCCTTTGTTTTTCCATGAAACAGTGAAAATCTGATTGGTATATGCGGGCTGTCCGATAAAAGCTGCGCCAACAGGTTATATTTTCCCTGATCAGTTAGCAATCCAAGATTTTTCTTAAATGTTCGCTTATTGAGTGATATCCCCTTGACTCCATAATAAACAAAAAGCTGCTCAAAAGTTAAATCTTGATATTCTGATTCCGTATTATCAATTGACGGAAGCCCGAAATTCAAAATACGAAACAGAGCCGCCTCCCGCTCAGGATACTTCATCAAATTCACTTTACTTGAACCAATGCGTAGATATCTCACTCCTTTATAGGCCGTTGGGATCGTGTGCGCTGCCGGGATAATAAGCGCGACAACTCTCTTTCCCTCAATCTTATCCTCTTTAAATTCAAAATTCACATCCGGTGTCACATATCTTGCTAAATAATGTTCCAATGGCTCATTTCCTACATCTCTTCGATAATTAAAATTTGTATCCGTATACTCATGGGTAGCATTATCTACGCCCCATATCAGGTATCCTACTTTTTTCCCTTTCATCGCTGCAGCATTTGAAAGAGAAGATATATATTCGCCAATTCCATCCGCCTGGTACCAATTTTCTTTAAACTCATACCATTCTTCCTCGTTTGGATAAGATACTAGTTTTTTAATAACTTCTTTGATATCACACATTGTTGCCGTTCCTCCATATGAGCCATACCAACTGTTTACATCCCTCTACTTTTCTCATCGTGTTCGTATTACTTTTTACACTCGCAAAAGGATTATATCATATCTTTTTGTAATATCAAATAACCTCTCCATAACATTCGTCTATTATTCTCCCTTCCGCAGCAATTCCATGATCGTTTCTTTTTCTGAGCGGTTGAATACCAGCCGCGCAGTCAAAACACAGACCGTTATGATAAAGCCAAATACGATCAGATTGCCAATAATCGGCAGCGAAAACGGGATTCCATATCGATTCAGGCTGTGAAAAACAAACCCGCTTACCGGAAGCCCGATCAGCAGGGACAAGAGAATCGCGAGTCCCGCATATCCCAGGCTCTCCAGCGTGATCATCCTCCGGATCTGCTGTCCCGTCATGCCGATGCTTTCCAGAACCGCAAATTCCTTCGCCCGGTTTTGAATGCCGGCAGACATCATATTCACAAAATTCAGAAGAGAAAGCAGCATGATGATAAAACCGACACTATTCCCCAGGATCAGAACCTGATTTTCCGTATTTTTCATATCCCCGTATCTCTGCAGCTTCGATTCCGCAGACAGCTCCCGGTTTTCTTTCAGCAGCCTGGCGATCTGGTTTTCGGTCTGTTCGGAAAATGCTTTATCATAATCAATTTTCAGCATTTCCACCAGGGCGTTGTCTCCCATGAGCCGTTCCAGATAATGCCGGCTGACAATGAGATACGGTGAGTATCCTGCAGAATAATATGCCGGAAATTCCTCGATAACGGCTCCGATCTTGATGCGTTCTTCCTCCTGCGGCTGTACTCCTGACGGAACGGAAAATCGAACTGTTTTTCCGGTAATCCCGTTGTCTCCGGATGTAAAGCTCTTGGAAGCAAAGGCAAGCTCTCCTTTTTCAAATGCCTGCTGATCCAATGGTTCTTCCAGCTTCTGGTTGAGTCTTTCAAACTCCAAAGCATCAATCCCCACGATCCTGCAGGTAAATAGAAAATAGTCCGGCTGCCTGTGATAAAGCTCCATATCCTTTTCATAATTTCCGGGAGAATATCTGGATTCGTACAGTTCCCTGTAATATTCGCCGTAAACCTCCTCCTGATAAGGTACCACGGCTGTTGCCGATGTCAGGACACGTACTGACTTTACCCCATCCACTTTTTCAATTTCCCGGGACAGTGCTTCGGTGATAACCTGCTCCTCCTGATCGCTTAACAGGGTCTGGTTCAAAACCCGCATATCATAATCGTAAATCTGATTCAGGATATTTTTCGCGTTATTTGCGGAAACTGCCGCCTGGATGACCATAAAAAGGGAAACCGCCAGACTCAGGGAAAACAGGATGACCGTAAACTGCTTTTTATCCCGGAACAGATTCTGCACCGCCATGGAAAAAAGATCTCCGCCCCGTGATCTTCTGCTCCTGGTCCGTTTCGCAGTTCCTATATAGTTCAGCGCTTCCACCGGAGAGCAGTCCTCCGCCATTTTCGCGGGCTTTCTGCTGCTCACCAGGGCCGTAAGATATGCAAACGCTGCCGCAAGGACAAACACCTGCCAGGGGGAAGCTCCCACTGCTCCTGCGGGAAGTGTGGGATTCGCCGCGCGGAGCACCAGCGGGATGACCAGCTTTCCCACAATCCCGGACAGCAGTAAGCCCAGCGGAATGCCAAAAATGGAGTTCCAGCATATCTGCTTGCAGATCAGGCTCCTGAGCTGTTTCGAAGTGGTTCCCAGTGTTTTGAGCTGCCCATAATAACGGATCTCCCTGTTTACGGAAATATACAGCGTATTATAAATAAACAGGTATCCGCTGAAAAATACAAGGAGCAAAAGGGCCGTCAATCCGGCAATAGTCTTACAGAGATTGGAAATGGTATCATAATCCGCCTCGATGATCTGGTTCCCTTCCAGAGCGATCTGGTTCTGCATCTCCACAATATTCTTCTCTGAATAGAGTGGATTTTTCAGCGAGATCTTCAGCGCCCCCTGGGTAAGATCTGTCTGCTTTACCCCTGTTGTCCGGTAAAACTGCTCCGACACATATCCCCTGCTGCTGCCTGTATAATCCAGAAACCATCCGCTGAGAACAAATTCCTCTGAAATCTCCTCATCCTCCTTAGTCTCTTCTGCCAGTGTCTGGTATGTCAGGGCCAATCGCATGCCTGTCTCCGGCGTATCAATCCCCATGTCCCGCAATGCGCCCCTGGACAGCATGATCTCGTTTTCCTGTTTTGGATATTCCCCTTCACAGACTTCCAGCGCTGGGAGAATCTGCTTCTCCCAGCAGATCTCGTCCGCCCAAAACAGCCTGATCTTGTCCAGACTGTTTTGACCGTATTGGGAAAGGACCGCACATTTTACACACAGGCCTGCGTATTTTACAGGCTCCATCTCCCGGATCAGAGACACCTGGTCCTCCCGCGGCTCGGACAACTCAATGTCATAATCCATGCCTTGCATTCTCTGCTGACGCAACGTGACCGCATCCCAATAGCCTGATCCGATTGAGATCACCGTACAGATCAGAAATGTAGTCAGAAAAATCGCGGTAATGGTCAGTATGTTTCTTTTCCGGTTCGCCCGATAGGTGGTTTTCGCAAGCTCCGTGATTACCTTTTTGTTATCGACTCTCAACATGGAACTCACCGCCTTTCACCATGTTTCCAGCTGTACAGCCGTGATTCGGCTGGCAATTGCATACAGAAAGCCTGTCACTGGCAGCCTTTCTGCATACGATGGTATGCAGATCAGCAGCCCCGCGGCTGACAATTTTTCCGTCCTCCAGGCGTATGATCCGATCCGCCATCTGCGCGATCTCGTCGTTATGCGTGATCATGACAATGGTCTGCGCGAATGCTTCGCCGGAAACCTTCATCAGCCCCAGCACATCTGCGCTGGTCCGGCTGTCCAGATTTCCCGTAGGTTCATCGGCCAGAATGATGGTCGGCTTGGTCCCCAGTGCCCTTGCCAGCGCAACCCTCTGCTGCTGGCCGCCGGACAGTTGATTTGGCATGGCATATTTTTTATCTTCCAGGTTCAGCAGCTTTAAGATCTCATCAATAAATCCTTCATCGGGCCTGATGCCGTCCAGCTTGATCGGCAGAACGATATTTTCATATACATTCATCAAGGGCAGAAGGTTATAGTTCTGAAATACGAAGCCGATTTTTCTCCTTCGGCAGATCGTCAGTTCGTCTCTGGACAGTTTGGAAATATCCTGTCCGTCCACGATGACTTCTCCGGACGTCGGATTGTCCAATCCGCCCAGCATGTTGAGCAGCGTGGATTTTCCGCTCCCCGATGTACCGACGATAGCGAGAAATTCCCCCTTTTGAATTTCCAGGTCGATTCCGTCCAGTGCCTTGACCGTGTTTTCTCCCATGGTGTAATATTTCTTCAGATTTTTAACAGATAAAATCGTCATCTATGACCACCTCTTTCTATTTTTTATGTTTCCATCATAGCAAAAGCTTCTTACTCAATTCTTTCTCAAATGTGACAGATCTGACACATTTAAAAAATCGAGCAGGAAGCTTTCTGTTCAGGATTGATTTCTCAATAGAAAAAGCTCAGCCGTTGTCCCTTTATTTAACGCAGACTTTAATCTGATATATCCCTGCTGTCTGCTGAATACTTCTCTGGCCAGATAAAGCCCGATGCCGAAGCCCTGTTGGTCTTTTACGTTTGACGCCCTGTAAAACCGCTGGAACACTTTTCCCTGTTCCTCTTCCGGAATCCCGATACCATGATCCTGGATCCGGATACAGACAAAGGTCTCATATAACATAGAATCAATCTCCACGCTGGAGCCTTCGAAAGAATATTTCACCGCATTTTCAATCAGGTTTCCCAATACCTCCTCCGTCCACTTCGGATCCGCATACCCCTGATAGCCATGATACGCGGCCTGGATCCGGATCTTCTTTTTCAAAGCCGTCAGTTCCACCAGCTGGCACCCCCGTTTGATCAGATCATCCACCGCCGTCAGATGCGGGTTCACCGAGATCAGCTGCTGTTCGGCATAAGACGATCTGATCAGTTCCCGCATATAAAATTCTAATTTTTCCGCATTCTTTTCAATCTTATCCGCTAAGCGGAGTACCTTTTCTTCCGCCAGTTCTTCCTTTAATAATCCGGTATAAAGGGTGATGTTGGCAAGGGGCGTGCGGATCTGGTGGCTGAGATCTGAGATCAGGGATTTTACCGTATCCCGCTCCTCTTCGGCTCTCTCTTTTTGAAGCCCGGTCATTTCCACGATCCGGTTCAGCCGTTCTGATATGGCGGAATCCATAGATTCCTCATAGCTCTGCTCTAATTTCCTTCCTGTCAGAACCTGATCCAGCTTTTGGAGGAGCGTATTGTACTGCCGGAACAGCTTCTTTTTATAAAAACGGATCACCAGAGCGGACAAAACAAGATTCCCCAACAAAATTACCAGTATCCATCCCCAAAGGGCGTCTCCGCTTTCCAATCCCTGTGCGGCAGACATGCTTCCTCTGATCCAATCTAAAAACGCGTCCATCACAAGCTCTCCCACAGATAGCCTTTGCCATAGACGGTTTTGATCAGGGCCGGATTGGAAGGATCGTCTTCTAATTTATCTCTCAGCCGCCGGATTCCGACGGACAGCGCATTGTCTTCTACATATTCCGCACCGTCAGACCATACCCAGTCCAAAAGCCGCTCCCTTGTCAGAATCTTATTTGGATTGGAAACCAGCAAATACAGTATTTTCTGTTCTGTCTTGCTGAGCTCTACAGGCTTTCCGCGCTTCTGAAATTCCATCGTGTCGAATCGGAACAAAAACCGGGAATCCCGGTACTCTTTTTCGGATTCAGCAGTATTTCTTCTCAGCAGCGCCCGGATCCTTGCCCGCAGGACCATCAGGCTGAACGGCTTCGTGATATAATCGTCGGCCCCGCTTTCCAGTCCCTTCACGATATCAAGCTCCATATCTTTTGCGGTCAGTAACGCGATGGGAACCTTGACCATGTGCCTCACTTCCCGGCAAAGCTCCAGCCCGCTTCCGTCCGGCAGGTTGATATCAAAGATCAGCAGGTCAAATTCCTTCTTCTTTAACACGTCTCTGGCTTCGGATATGGTCCTGCAGATCTCAAAATTCAATTCCTCCCCCTGTAAGGACAGCGCGATCCCCTCCGCCAGGTCCTCATCATCCTCCAGGATCATAATCAGCTTTTGCTCTTTCCTGTTCATGCAAGCACACCTCTTGTCCATTCCTCATCCTTTACAGGCCTGTTTTTTGCCTCTCTACAAAGGGATTATATCATATCCGCTTTAAACATCAAGAAAACTTTTTACAAAATCATAATCCTGGTAGATAAAGCTGCTTTACAGCGGATATTCTGAACTGCAAACAGGTCTATATCCTGCAGATTCTCAATAGTGGATCACTACAGGCACCCCCATGTCGATCATGGAATACAAGGTCTGTGCATCGTATTTGGACATATTGATGCATCCGTGGGATCCTCTGGAAAGATACAGATCCCCGCCGAAGGCCGGCTGCCAGTCCGCGTCATGGAAGCCGATCCCGCTCTGGGTCACCCGCATCCAGTAGTCCACCTCCTGCTCATATTCCGGATTTCCGTCCGCCTGAATCTCCCCGATCAGGACCGAGGGCGACTGTTTTTCAGAAATATAATATACTCCGGCAGGCGTGGTCTTGCTCTCTTCGGGCGCTCCGGTCACCACGTCGCACTGCATCCCGATCCCTCCGTTTACAACATACCACATGTGCTGCGCCGACAGATCCACATCGATATAGGTGCTGCCCCAGTCCTGCGCCCCATGTACCGCCGCCCTCTGGCACCAGGCCGGCTCCTTGGCAAGGACCTCCCCCTTCTTGATGTGCTCGATCAGCAGCGCGGTTTCTCCGTCCTCATCTACAGACCAGCCATAGGTCCCGCCGGAGACCTCCGCGCTTTTTCCGGACGGCGTGGTAAAGGTGCGGGAACTTCCCAGCGTGTCATAGCGTTTTCCGAATTCCCGCATCCACTCCCGGACAGCCGCCTCATTCAATGTCACATTCATATCCCCGTCCACGGACAGCCAGGTGGAGATCAGCGCCTTATCCACCACTACAGGCACGTCCATATTGTAGGTAATGCTTGCCCGGCAGCAGGTATTCAATGTTTCACAGGCGGATGTTACCTTCTCGGACTGTGAGGTATATTTTGGTGTTTCGTAGCAATCCGCCTGTTTCAGATCTACCTCCGGCGCAAATGTCTGCACCGAATTGGTGATGCATTCCTTTACCGCATTGATATTGACGGCAGTGCCATAGGATTCCGGTTCGATGACATAGGTATTTCCGTCATATTTCGGACAGGCCGAGGACGCCGGAATCTGCTCCGCCGTCACTGCGCCCAGGGACTGGATCCGTTTCTCCAGAGCTGCCCTGTCATAGGACAGCTCCACCTGAACCTCCGATGCTTTTTTATCCCACAATCTGACCGGCCATCCGAAGGCATTCTGCTTTTTCAGCATGGCCCGGATCTCATCCATCTCCCTGCAGGTCAGCGAGATCTCACTGCCGCGGATGGTCTCTGTCCGGTTCTCATTCTCGATCACCGTCAGGGAATAGCTTTCTGTCTGCTCTTTAAAAAATGTCTCCGCCGCCTCTGCCGTCTGGCCGGAAAAATCCTGCCCGTTGATGGTCGTGTGCGGAAAGAAGTGCTTCATAAAATAGAACGAAACACACAGATATACAATGCACAGACAGCCGGCTGCCGCTGCAGAAACGATCAGAAATACCTTTTGCCCGGAAGTCTGTTTCTGCTTGGGACTCTGTTTGTGTCCGGCGGCAGGCTTCTTCCGGGAGATTGATTTCCGCCCGGAAGCCGGTTTCCTGATCGAAGCAGATTTCTTTTTCCGAGGGCCTTCTCCAATTTTCCTGTTGTCCTTTTTTGTGCTCATGATCTTTTATCCTTTCGTATTATAACTATTACTTTATTTTATAATAGCCATGAACACTTTTCAATTCATGCAGTGTAACCATATTGTAAAAACTACTGTTGATATAACTGTTCTAAAAGTTTTCCACCTGTACGGTTGGATGCTCTAAAGATCATCCAACCTGTTCATGCACTGTAAAAACAGGCAGTCCCCCCTGTTTTCATTGGGATACTGCCTGTTTTCATCTAATATACGATTTTCCTGTATCTTATACTTCGTACACAACCTCACCATCCATGATGGTTGTCACAACTCTGGTATCCAGAATCTTCTGCGGCTCCACCGCAAACAGGTTCTGATCGAGAACAATGATATCCGCCAGCTTCCCTTCCTCCAGCGTACCGAGATCCTGCTCACAGCCTTCCGCATAAGCCGATCCCCAGGTGTAAGCCTTCAATGTCTCCGCCATCGTGATCCGCTGCCCGGGATACCAGCCGCCCTCCGGCTTGCCGTCAAAGGTCTGGCGGGTCACTGCCCCGTAAATCTCACACATGGGCTCAATGCCCACCACCGGAAAATCGCTTCCAAGGGAAAGCACCATTCCTGAGTCCAGCAGTTCACGCATGGGCCAGGAATGCTTTGCCCGCTCGCTTCCCACAGCGGCTTCCTTGTCGCCGTACAATCCGTTTCCCTTATCGCCGCCCTCCAGGTCAAAGAGCATATGCCAGGGCTGCATGCATCCGCAGATGCCGAGCTTCGCAAAGCGCGGAATATCGTCCGGGTGTATCGTTTCCAGATGCTCCTGCACATGCCTCAGATTCTGTTTTCCATAGAGCCTTTCGCCTTCCTCAAAAATATCCAGCATCTCACGGACCGCCCGGTCTCCGATGGTATGGATCCGAAGCGCCACTCCGTCTTTGATCGCTTCCAGCGCCTGCTTTTTAAATTCCGTCATGTCCACAGAGGTCGTACCGCAGGTACTTGAGTCGTTCGTATAAGGCTCCAGAAGATACGCGGTAAATACACTGGTCACACCGTCGATCAGTTGCTTTAATCCCCGAATCCTCAGCTTCCCGTCTGAGTATTTTTTCTGCAGAGTAGAAAAGCTTTCCTTCTCATATTCCGCAATATTCGGATACAGCATCACTCTGGAGGTCAGCGTCCCCTTCTCTTCCATTTTTTCAAAATACGGAAGCGGGTCGTCATGCGCCCCGTAAGGCGCCACCAGACTGCAGCTGGTGATTCCCAGTTTCTTCATCTTGTCGAACAGATTTTCATAAATCTGCATATAAACCTCGTCCGTGGGACTGCAGATCTCGTCTGTAAACATGAACGAAGCGCCGTCATAAAACCGTCCCGTCAATTCTCCCTTTTCGTCCTTCTCGATCAGGCCGTCCGCCGGACTTTCTGTTTCCTTTGTGATCCCGATCTTCTCAATGGCACAGGTATTGACCACGATGGTATGCATGTCCGCCATCTGCAGGACCACCGGCCTGTCCGAAATCACCCGGTCAATGTCATGATACGTGGGAAGTGTCTGATCTTCCCAGATCAGGTTATTCATCATATAGCCGAATACCCATTCGTTATCCGGGTGACAGTCCGCATACTCCTTTGCCATCCGGATGGCATCCTCCCTGCTTCCGGATTCCAGCAGACTGAAGGAAAAGTCCGGATCCTCCAAAAACGCCCCCTGGGTAATATGCGTGTGTCCATCGTTAAAGCCGGGCATGATCAGCCGGTCGCCGCAGTCGATCACTCTGGTATCCGGTCCGATGTATCCGTCAATTCCGTCTCCCTTTACTACGGCCGCAATCCGATTTCCTTCCACCGCGATTCCGCCTGCAAAAGGCTCTGCACCTGTTCCGTCAAATACCGCGTTTCCTTTGATTACAATTTTTGCTTTTTCCATATGTATTCCTTCCTCTTTTCTTTCATGGTTTTGTATTGTTATACTTTACAGCCGATAAAATCTGCCGCAGAGATTTGCTACGCAGCCTTCATGTTTTTCAGACGTTTGATCTCCATCCCCGCCAGTACCAGAGACAATGCAAATGACAGAATATCGGATACCGGCTGTGAGAACCAGACGCCGGTGATCCCCAGCATATTTGCCATGATGAAGATAGCCGGAATCCCGAAGATGATATAACGGCAGATTCCCAATACGGTAGACTCTATCACTCTCTCCACTGCCTGGAAGTACCCGGACATCAGGTTGGCCGTCAGCCCCAGCGCGGTACAGGAAATCACAACCCTTGTATATTTTGCCGCAATCGGGATCAGCTCCGAGCCAGCCCCGATAAACAGCGTACAGACCGGTGTTGCCGCAAGCCAGAATATGATCGCCAGAACATAGACTGCGATCAGGTTGCCGCCGATCCCTACCTTGATCAGATCCTTGACACGGTCATAAAGCTTTGCGCCGAAATTGTAGCTTGCGATGGGCTGTAAGCCTCCGGTGGTAGACTGGGTGATCATCATCAGAATGTAGACCACGTATCCGTTGATGACTGCAAACGCCGCAATGTCCAGCTCCCCTCCGAATTTTCCCAGGAAGTTATTGAGCACAATGGTAAATACGGTGGAGGACGCCTGCACCAGAAGATACGGGAATCCGATCTTCACGATATTTGCAATAATCTCTTTATCAAAATGCAGATCTGACATCTGAACCTTGAAAATGGTATTCCTGCTGAAGAAAAAGTACAGGATAAAAAATCCCCAGATTCCGATGGAGGACGCATAATAGCCTGCGCATCCCGCGATCCCCAGCTTCAGGATAAATACACTCGCATAGAGCCACACCAGCGCCAAAATCGCGGAAAGTGTCATGGCCCAGGTAGCGATGCTCGGCTTTTCATCTACCCTCGCCATATAAACCGCAATATGACCGATGATGCAGAAGGGATATCCGAACATAAATACACGGATAAATAATACGATGGAATCAAACAGATCCGGTGTCGCTCCCAAAAGCCCCGCAATCGGTCCGGCAAAAATAAAAATCACAACCGCAATGGCAACGATGGCGATAAAGCTGAACCACAATCCCTGTCCATAGACCCTTCTTGCCCCCTGCTCATCGCCGTCTCCCAGCTTCATGGCAGCCAGTGTGGAAACACCGATCGCAAAGAAGCCTCCCAGTGCAAGCATAAAATATTCCAGCGGCATGATCAGTCCTACGCAGGCAAGCCCTGTCTCTCCCAGACCTCTTCCTATAATGATGCCTTCCAGGATGACCATGATTGCCTGTGCCAGCATTCCGACCAATGTAAGAAAACTGTACTTCACAAACAGCCCCGCCACCGGTTTCGTACCAAGCTCTCTGGATTCGGAACCCTGTTCCTGTTTCATTTCTTCACTCATTTTGTTGTTCTCCTTCCTTTTTCTTCTGTGGATTTTACCTGCCAATCCGACCCGCTTGCTTCCTGAGTACTTCCTTGCGATCTGACTCACCTGCTTCACGAGTGTTGTCTCATGATTCTTGTTTTGCGAATTTGTCACATTGGCACACTTGCTTTTCTAT
>CATLCV010000123.1 GCA_949893755.1 uncultured Lachnospiraceae bacterium
CCTGGGAAAGTATGCCCATCCAGAAAAACAGAGGGGAATACCGCTCATATTTCAACAAAAAAACCTCTCTTTTTAGAAAAAGGGGCTGTTATGTCTGAGATTTTTTTATCTCTGGTGCAACAGCCCCCTTTTTTTCATCCATTAATATATGCAGAAAACTGATCAACCCCTAAATCTGTTTCTATATTATATGCCTTTATTAAGTAGTCATTCGGTTCCAGATACATTCTGGAATCCGAATCCACAAGAAGTTCATAGAGCTTTGAGTTCATAAGCTTTACATATGCGTTCTTCAAGTCAAGGCTATATTTCTGCATAATATGTTTCGTCAAGGCAATTACACAAGAGGCTTTTGTCAGTTCAATTCTACTTTCTGTCATTAGTTAACTCCTTTCAACTGGTATCAAAGAATGTATCAGCTTATCAGCAACATCCTGTTTTCCAATGAAATATTGAATTCCGAGATTTTCTACTTCAAGATTCCTAAGAAGCATTCTTTTTGCTTCCATAGAATTTTTTTCTCCGTAATCACCATCATAATATCTCTTCAAACAGTAAATCGTATCATCATCTGCTGTAGGGCCGATTACTAAATCATAGTCATGTGGCATGTCATTACTATTTCTGCACATCAAAATAAAATCCAGCCATTCCACATCCGCATTCTCAAAAATTTTTATATTCAGAGAAGAGAGCTTGCTTTCATCCAACTCCACTTTATACAGCACTTCCTCGAAATTATCCTTATCCAAATTAAAATATTTACGCTTTGCCTCTTTGTACTTCTTGTGCATCATCCCAATAGCCTGTTGTTTCGATACGGACATATAAAATCCTTTTCCAAAATCTTTACGTCCCCTTCCCATAGAAACATCCACTTTTTGGATTACGGATATGCTGCCATGATATAAAGTTGTACTAATATTGTGAAACATACCGATCTATTTCCTCCATCATTTCATCATCTGTCAGACTGTCAAAAACATCCGGGCATTCCGACACATATCCCAAAATGTCACACTTTTTGTCTAATTCCAAAAATTCCTCTTTTGTCAAATTATGTTTCCAGGTATAGCACTCTGTAATATGAAACATTAAATATATTGTATTATTTATCCTTTTTTCTGAAAGCATATCAAAACACCACCTCTGGATTTGGATAAAAATATTATAACTGATTCTGCCAGATCATGGCAAGCCCTATCTCAATAAGTTCAGCAGTAACAATACCTCTCCCTGTATTTCCAGAACATTCCCGCCGATAAGACCAGCGCCATCAGCTCTGCCGCAGGTGTGGCCAGCCAGATCCCATTCACTCCCAGGATCAGCGGAAGCACCAGCATGGTGATCAGCATGAACACGAAGGACCTGGAAAATGCCAGGACCGCAGATACCACTCCATTGGACAATGCGGTGAACATCCCGCTGGCAAAGATATTAAAGCCGATAAACAGCAGCGCGATGCTGCAGATCCGGTTTCCTGTTACAGCCAGGTCATAGACTGGATTGTCCGGCCGTGCGAACACGGATACCAGCGGTTTCGTGAGCAGCAGGGACGCCGCCACGGACAGCATCGAGATACCAGTGATCACTTTCAGGCTCGTCCCGACCAGCTTTTTCAATTTCTCCGAGTTCTTTTCCCCGTAATAATAGCTGATCATAGGCGCCACTCCGTAGGAATATCCGGTATACAGAGAGCTGACGAACATCAGCACATACATGATGATCGTCACGGCCGCGACTCCGTCCTCCCCGATGTATCTCAGCATGGTCCAGTTGAACATCATTGTGATGATCCCGGTCACGAGAGCCGTTGCCATCTCGGAGCATCCGTTTGAGGCTGCATTTGCAAGCACTTTAAAACGCAGTACCGGCTTTCGGAAATGAAGAAGACTCTTCTTCTGACTGAACACGAACAGTCCCGCCACCGCCGTCACGGAATATCCCATTCCCGTCGCCACCGCCGCGCCGCTGATCCCCAGATCCAGCCCCCCGATAAATACATAGTCCAGTATCATATTTAAAACTCCGCCTGTTACGGAGCACACCAGGGAAAGGGTCGCTTTCTCGCTGGCGATCATATACAGGGTAAAGTTATTCATCAGCAGGATGGGAACCGTAAACAGCAGATACCGGCTCAGATATTCCACGCAGTACCCGGTCACTTCCGGGGTCAGGTTCATTCCCTCAAATATCGGCTCCATCGCCAGGAACCCAAGCCCGCACATGACAAACCCGACCAGTACATTGACCAGGATCAGGAATGTAAAATCTTCCCTTGCCTCCGACACCTTCTGCTCGCCCATTTTTTTCATGATCACCGCGCTGCCTCCTGTGGCAAGCATAGTGGAAATGGCGGTGACGACCTGGATCACCGGTGCTGTCAGATTGATGGCGGACAGCGCATTTGTGCCGATCAGGTTGGACACAAAAAGGCCGTCTACCATCGTGTAAAAGGACATAAATACCGTCATGGCTATGGTAGGGACGGCAAATTTAAAAATATTTTGCAGTGTGACCGGTTTTTCGTATAAAGTTTGACTCTCCATTGTGTTTCCTCCATTTTCGCAGCCAATTTGTTACAGAGCCCACTTGGTCAAAGTGTAACTTTTAACACCCATTTGCAAAAGCAAAATGATGACTTGTCTGCCTTGCTTTTCTCCCCGGCAAATAGTATCATAGATCATATATAACCTGTAACCATCATAAACCATACAGTAACTGTACGGTCAAGGAGATTTTTCAAAAATGGATCAAAAAAATAAACTGCTCACCATCGGCCAGTTTGCCGCCATGCATGGGATCAACAAGAAAACACTGATGTGGTATGATGAGATCGGGCTGTTCAAGCCTGCGGCTGTCAACCCGGAAAATGGATATCGCTGCTACAATTATCACCAGAGCGCTATACTGGAAACCATTCTCCTGCTCCGGGAGCTGGATGTCTCCATAAGCGAGATCCAGGATTTTATGAAAAACCGATCTGCCGAAAGCCTGAAAGCCCTTTTAGAAGAAAAAATGACTGACTTGGACCGCAGCATTGAACATATGCAGGCGCTCCGGAAAACCTTATGCAGCTATCATGAGAATATGAACACTCTACTGACGATGGATCTGTCGGAAATCCGCATCATTGAGAAAGAAGAAACAGCCCTGGTGACTGTGGAGATCAGCGGAGATACCTCCTTTGACAAGGAAGTGGAACTGATCACTGCGGAAACGAAAAAATACCAGCTCCGCCGCCTGCATGACGCCTCCTATGGCACCATGCTCCCGGTGGAAAGCCTGTATAGCGGGCGGTTTGATGATTACACCCGGATCTTTATTGAGATTCCTGCGATCGACGCGGAAGATTCCGGAAAGGAAAAAGATGTACCCCATCCCCGGGAAAGCCCGTTCCATATCCAGCCCGGGGGCCGATATATCCAGGCTTTCCACAAGGGCAACTGGAAAACCATTCCCCGGAAATATCAGGAAATCCTGGCATTTGCCGGACAACGCGATCTCAGGCTGTCCGGCTTCTCCTATGAGATGGGGATCAATGAAAATGTGATCGAACGGATGGAGGATTATATTACACAGATAGAGATTCCCATAGAGGAGGACTGATACAGATAAACTCCCATCTTATCCCAGTTCCTTTCTGTTCTTTTCTGTCAGCACCAGACTGCACATGTCTCCTCAGGTAATTTCTGATTTTCTTCCCAAATAAGCCATATGCGATTTCTTGCCTGTCTGGCATAAAACTCATTTCCAGCCGCAGAGCTCTTAATAATATCAAACGTGCGGGCATCTATTGCAAGTGAAAAGCTGTTGTTCTGATCACCTTCTACATAACAGTTCATGGTGATTATGTCCCCATTGTTTTCGATATTTTTCATTGTAACCATATTTTTACCCCCTAATGCGTATTTGCCTGTAACCTTGTAATCGCACCGGCAATCATATTATTTCCCGCTTCGGTATTTTCATTTAAGCCAAAATAAAAATCACTGCTCGCTTTAGAATAGTTATACAATTTACTTGAATTTCTATGTGCTGTTTCCTGTGAGAAACCTTTCTGAACCAAATCCATCTCCATTAATTCATGCTGTAATAATACCAAATCATGAGGCTTGATATTTTTTGCATCAAATGCCAGCCTTCTCCAAGACTCTGCTATTTCAAAACAAGGATCAAACCTTCTTATTCCATCAGCCAGAATATGAGTATTTATAAATAAATATTCCTTAATCATTAAAATCTGTTCTCTGCTATATTCTGTATTGAATGCAATTTTCTCAACATCCGTATTGAAACTGCGAATTTCTTCATAATACATTTTTGCATGCCGAATTGCTTCTATCGAATTCGGATCAGTGATAGCTCCGCTTATTCCTCCAGTAATCAGAAATTCTTTTTTGTCAATTATTTGCTCTTTTTCCATATTCACCTCCCTCTTAATTATGGAACAACTATCTTACTTATAATTCATTTTTTGGATTCAATTCTATTATATCCTTTCGAAATGCGAAAATCAATATGAACCCGCGAACCCGCAGCCTTCACCCTACAACCAGCTCCGCCAGTTCCGTGACCGCCTGCCGCAGCTTCTCCGGTTCAAAGGGCAGAAATCCCTTATGAGAGATATCCTCCAGCGTATTCGCCCCCAGCTCCGGATCGCCGGACGCCGCAATCCCCGCGATCGCGGGCGCATACTTCGCCAGCACCTCCATCGCCTTGCCATCCGCCGCGATCCGGTTCAGCGTGGTATCCTTACTATAAGGCTTCCTGTAATCCTTCTCCGGTACATAGCAGTATTCATAGGTCCCGGCTCCCAGTGTCATGCTCTTTTGAGGATAGCCCGGAAGCTCCACGACCGCTTCGCAGTTGAAGGGAACCTCCACCCGCACCTTCATCTGCCCGTCCTCACAGATCTCATAATCGCAGACATATTTCCCGGAAACCGAGTCGTAGCTGCATTCCAGCTTGCGCAGGCGGATGTCCGGATGGGGCGCGATCACTGCCCTCGCAAAACCCGGCTCCAGCGGGCGTATCCCCGCCCCGTAAGCATACACAAATTCCATCACAGAGCCGTAAGAATAATGGTTCAGGGAGTTCATCCCGGTATCGCTGATGGTCCCGTCCTCTCCCACGGAGTTCCACCTCTCCCAGACGGTCGTCGCCCCCAGGTTGACGCTGTACAGCCAGCTCGGAAAGCCTTCTTTCAGCAGAAAATCATAAGCCAGCTCAAACAATCCGGCCTCTGCCAGCACGGTACACAGCAGGGGCGCCCCCACGAAGCCGCATTTGATCTGATTGCAGTCCTGCGTCAAACGCTGCCGGAACTGGCCGATCAGCTTCTGGCGGTCCTTGTATACATGGAATTTCAGCGCGATCACATAAGCCGCCTGGGTATCAATGGCAAGCCTTCCGCTGGGCGTATAGAATTCCTGCAGGACCGCGTCATAGATCTTCTGCTCCAGCTCCCCATAGCGCTTCGCGTCCTCTGTTTTTCCCAGACATTCAGCCGCCTCCCGCACAATCTGCACGGAACGGTAATAATAGACCGACGCGATATAATCGTCATTGGTGCTTCCCTTGAAGCTGGTGGGCGTGGGGCCGTCCAGTGCCAGCCAGTCCCCGAAATGGAATCCGAAGTTATACAGGTACTGCCTGCTGCCCCTGGCCGCGTCCTGCCGGTCAATATAATCCACCCAGTCCTTCATCATCGGGTAGCAATATTCCAATTCCTCTGTATTTCCATAATACTGGTACAGCACATTCGGCACAAAGGTCGCCACATCGCCCCACACGCTTCCGCAGTCCGGCTTATGCCCGATATTCGGCACATAGTTGGCGATCCCTCCGTCCAGGAACCTCTGCTCATCCCGCAGGTCTTTCATGAACTTGTGGAAAAATGCCCTGGTGTCCATGTGGTAGCTGGCAGTCGGCGCAAAGACCTGGGCGTCCCCGGTCCACCCTAAGCGTTCGCTCCTCTGGGGGCAGTCCGTGGGCATGTCGATAAAATTGCCCTTCAATCCCCAGACCGTATTTTCATACAGGCGGTTGATCTTCTCATGGCTCGTTTTGATAGATCCGGTCCGTTCGATCTCCGAATACAGCACCTTTCCCGTAAATGCCTCTTTTCTGCATTCACCCGGCCATCCGCTCACCCGGATATAGCGGAATCCGAAAAAGGTAAAATGCGGCCGGACTTTTTTCGCTGTGCCGTCAGAAATATAGGTAAATGTGGATTTTGCGTCCCGGTAATTGCCGTGGTAAAAATTCCCCTCCTGCAAAATCTCGGCACATTCCAGCGTGATCTTCGTCCCCTTCGCAAAATCCGCGTCAAATTCTACAAACCCGGCAAAGTTCTGTCCGAAGTCCAGCACGGTTTCTCCCGCCGGGGTGTGGATGATCTCCTGTACCGCCAGTTCTTCCATGGCCAGCACCGGAAGGCTTAAGCGATCCATGAGGTGGCTCTTCACCAGATTTTTCGTCCCCTCATTTTCCTCCGGATGCTCCAGGACCTTCACCGGTTTCCATGGGTTCTCCTTTCCCTCCCACAGCAGTTCATTGTAGATCTCCCCGTCGTAAATGCCGGAATCTTCGATCAGGGAGCCTCTGTATTCCCAGCTTCCGTCCGTACAGATGAGATCCTCTGTGCCGTCCTCGTATTCGATGTGCAGCTCCGCGATAGCCGCCATCCGGTCTCCGTAATTGTTTTTCTGCAGCTCCAGGCCGAATACGCCCATGTACCAGCCTTTTCCAAGGAGAAATTCCAGCGTGTTTTCTCCCTGCGCCAATCCCTCCGCCGGAAAGGTCAGTACCTGGATATTGGTCTCATACTGGGTCACATAGGGAGCGAGATATTCCTGCCCCAGCTTTTTCCCGTTCATGTACAGCTCGAACAATCCTACGCCGGTTCCATAGATCCGCGCCCTTTTGACCGGCTTTTCCACGGAAAATACCTTGCGCAGCACCGGATGAAAGCGGTCCTCTTCTGCCGCTGCGATCCACTCCGCCTTCCACGGCTCCTCCATCTTTCCGGTCTCAAAGCTTCCGGTTTCGCTGACCGCCGAATCCCCCTGATCCCCGGTCACCGCAACCCGGTAATAATAAGTAGTTCTGGGTTTCAGATCCACAGACAGCTTCTCTCCCTGCTGTTTCAGCTCCGCCCCTTCTTTCGCATAAAGAATCTTGCCGAATCCTTCATCTGTGCTGACTTCTATTTTCGCATTTGCCTGTTTCCGGCTCTTCGTATCTGTTACCTTCCAGGAACAGATCACATGGTCCAGATAGAATCCAACCGGATTTTTTACTCCATTCATCTTCATATCTTGAATCTTCATAAAAACTTTTCCTTTCTCTTCCGCCAAACATAAATGCCATGTTTTTCATTTTACATTCTTTCAGAATCATCTATATGGGAAAAGAGCATCCCTCCTGTCTTTGATCCGAAGAATACTCTTTTTCCTGTCTCTGTTCTAAATATATCTTTTTCTAAAATTATTCTGCTGCATTTGCCTCATGCTCTGCTGCCATCTTCTTCTTCATTTCCGCAATCTCCGGGAAATATTTCTTCAATGGATAGAAGATCATGATCACCAGGATCGCAACGGAAACCAGCGCCGGGATCAGGAAACGGATCATATTGGTGCCCATGACTGCTGTCGGCGACTGTCCGAATGGTCCTAACTGTGCGTCGAATCCGCAGAGCGCCAGAATGGCCAGCATACCGGAATTTGTAATGGTATTCCCGCACTTCTGCGCAAATCCTTTCACGGAGGAGATCACGCCGTTGAGCTGTTTCCCTTCCTTGAGCATAATAAAGTCGATCGTATCATTTACCAGCACATTCACCAGTGCATTTACCATGGAACCGACTGCCGTTGCCACGAAGGACAGGATACAGCAGTACATGAAGTTCATACGCCCTGTAAAATACAGGACTGCATAGCAGGCGATCGTCAGAATCTGTGAAATGATCATCGCCTTATATCCTGTCTTGAACTTTTTCAGGAAGATTGGCATCAGCACCACCATGGAGATCAAAGCTCCCATGGAGATAAAAAGCATATAGGTGGAAATGGTCCCGCCGATGGTCGCCCCGATCGCAGCCTCATCCATGGTTGCAAAGTCTACCCTCTGTCCTGCCAGGATATACTGTGCATAGTATACGGAGGAGGTGAACATAAATCCGTAAGAAACTGCCGCCAGGCACCATACCACCATCACCGGCCAGATTTCCTTATGACGGAATACGTAAACCAGCTGCTTCAATCCGCCTTCCCCTTTTTCCTTAGGCATCACATAGCGTTCTTCTGAAGTCTTATACAATCCCCAGAAGGAGATGACCGCGAATACGGCGTAAAAGCACATCAGCGTCCGGTAACTGCCAAAGATCTCCACCAGCTGTGTGGAAAATGAGGACGCGATCGTGAACATCAGCGCACAGACGCCTGCACCCTTTGCGACTACGTCGTTGCGTTCCTCATCGTCCAGTGTCATAGCCGGGAGGATTGCCATCTGCGGCATGGTATATGCTGTTACGATCATCCCGTAAAACATGTATGTAATACACACGTAAATACATTTTCTCATCGGGCTCCCCTGGATGAATCCCGGGTTGCTGAACAACAGGAACATGTCTACCAGCAGGAAGATCGGGGTAAAGGTAAACCAGGTGCGGTAACGCCCCCATCTCGGTTTTACCGTATCACAGATCACGCCCATCATCGGATCATTGATGGCATCCCACAGGGTACAGATCAGCAGGATGACCGATAACTGCGCCGCTGTTATCCCGATGGTCTCCTGTACATACAGTGAAAAATAGCTTGCGATGGTTGCCGCGATCGCCATTGCGCCGCCGTTTACGGATGTGGCATGAAACCAGATAAATGATTTGCTCAGTTTCCCTTGCTTTGCCGGGGTTTTTGTTGCTTCATTACTCATTTTCTTCATTCCCTTCTCTTTATTTGATACAGGCTTCTCCATTGTTCACGGTCATTCCTCGCTGCGGTCTCCTGCTCCACACATGTCCAGTCTTCACATACCGTCGGCAGGCCCATCAAGTCCTATGCGATTCCCTGTATCTTATAAACCTATGATACACAACACAGACCCGTTTTTGAATGTAGTTTTTTCATATGTACCCGACGTTTTTTACCATCACTCCCGCTAAAATCATGCAAATCCTGCGCTTTTTCATATAAATCCGACCTTTTTTCACATCCGGCCTGCTCATGACTGAGCAGACGGCTCCTTCTTTATATACGCACTTCCCCAGTCAGCTCCGCCCTGGAATCGCCGCCTGCATATACCTTCAAAAGCCCCTCGCAGGGAACCTCTTCCATGTTCCAGTCATAGTAACGCAATTGAGCAAACGGAATCACAAATTCCACCCGTTTCGTCTCTCCTGCTTTCAGGCTCACCTTCTCAAATCCCTTGAGCTGCCGCACCGGGCGCACCCGTTTTGCGCTTACGTCCTGCACATAGCATTGCACGACCTCGTCCCCGTCCCGGCTGCCTGTATTAGTCACGGATACCGATACCCGCACCGTTTCCTCTGTCTTTTCCACTGTCAGCCCGTCATAGGCAAAGGTTGTATAGGACAGGCCGTATCCGAAGGGATACACGGGCTCCACCGGAGCATCCAGATACTTGGACGTAAACTTGGATTTTCCGCCTGGTCTTCCGGTGTTCATATGCGCATAATACATGGGGCACTGGCCCGACGCTGCCGGGAAGGTGGTTGTCAGCCTGCCGGACGGATTCGCATCTCCGAATAAAATGTCCAGGATCGCAGGACCCGCCTCCACCCCCGGATGCCATGCCTCCAGAATGGCCGGTACATGCTCCGCCAGCTCCGGGATTGCCAGGGGTCTGCCGTTGAACAGCACCACTGCCACCGGCCTGCCGGTTGCCAGCAGGTCCCGGACCAGCGCCAGGTCCTCCCTTCCCAGCGTAATGTCCGCCCGGCTTGCCGCCTCTCCGCTCTCTTCCTTCTGCTCTCCGATGACCGCCACCAGAACGTCGGAGGATGCCGCGATCTTGAGCAGGTCTTTTCCATTTTCACTGTACTGATAAGAAATGCCCCGCGCTCCGCAGGCTTCCACGATGCTGATACAGTCCTCCGGCTTTGCCCCGATGGCCCAGGCCCCGGTCATCTGCCCTTGATCTGCCGCCAGCGCGCCGAAGATCCCAATTCTGGCATCTGCTTTTAAGGGCAGTATATGGTTCTCATTTTTCAGCAGTACCATGGATTTTACAGCCGCTTCCCTGGCAATGGCCCGGGATTTTTCTGTCAGCATGGCGCCGCGCTCCCTCTCTTCACTGGTCTGATAGGGATGGTCAAACAGTCCCAGCTCGAACTTGATCCGAAGGACATCCGCTGCCGCCTCATCCAGCACGCGCTCCGGTACCTCCCCGCTTTCCACCAGATTTTTCAGAAATTCGGCATAGGAATTGGAGGACATGTCCATATCCATCCCTGCCAGGATGGCCTGCTTCGCCGCATCTCGTTTCTCCTCCGCCAGACCGTGGTCCACGCACTCTGCAATGGCATTGGAATCGCTGATCACCAGCCCGTTAAAGCCCCATTTTTCCCGTAAAATATCTCGCAGCAGCCAGGGATTCGCCGTACAGGGCACGCCGTTGATATCATTGAAGGCGGGCATGATGGCTCTGGCGCCGGCATCGATGCAGGCTTTGTAGGGCGGCATGTATTCCTCCCACAGCCGCTGCATGGACATGTCTACCCGGTTATAGTCCCGTCCTGCCTCTCCCGCGCCGTAAGCCGCGAAATGCTTCACGCAGGCGGCCATGGCATCCGGTTTGGACAGGTCGTCCCCCTGAAAGCCTCTGACCTTTGCCGCACCGTAAGCGCTGTTCAGCAGCACGTCCTCCCCGGCGCCCTCGCTGACTCGGCCCCAGCGGGCGTCTTTTGCCACGTCCACCATGGGCGCAAAGGTCAGATGCACGCCTGCCGCGGTGGCCTCTTCTGCTGCCACCCGGCCGGTCTTTTCCCACAGGGCCGGTTCCCAGGCGCAGCTTTCCGCCAGGGGGATGGGAGTGACGGTGCGGAAGCCGTGGATCACATCATAACCGAACAGGAGGGGGATGCCCAGGCGGGTCTCTTCTACCGCGATCTTCTGCAGGCGATTGGCGGTGGCAGAGTCCCCGATTCCGTTGTAGGAGCCGATCTTTCCGGCACGCAGGTCTTCTTCATGGAAGTCCTGCTCGGCGGTGCCCATCAGGCGGTCGAACTCCTCTTTGGTGATGCGGCCGTCGAACATCATGTTCAGCAGTTCGTCGAAGGAGACGTCGAAGGCGCCTACGAGGGAGGGGGCCGCATTGCTGGAGCTGGCCGATCTTTTCCTCTAAGGTCATTTGGGTGAGCAGGGATTGGATACGTTGTTCGTAATTCTTTTTCATTGTAGTGGTTTCCTCCGGGAGTATATTTGGTCAGTTCGGCCGCTCAGGCAAAAATAGTTGTCCGCGTCGCCCCGCTTTCGCTTCGCAAAAAACGCAGCGGCACTAAACTCGAAAAAACCTCGTTAAGTGCCGGCGTTTTTTGAGATGCTCCTTTGGACAATTATTTTTGTCTGAGCTGCGTTTCTGGCGAATTTGTCTTGCTTCTGTCTGCAATTTTTATTTGATTGTGAATTGCAGGTATGGATAGTCTGCTCAGAAATGATATGCAGAAGGTCTGCTTTTCACAAATATAGTTGCATGGTCTGGTTTTTCGTATTCTTTCTGGTTCGAAAGTTTCCTTGTACCTTGTTAACAAATTTCAATCTTTCCTTGTGTCAGGCCCTGGCCGGAAATTGTTACGGTGACAGGTTTGTGGGCTTCTGCATTCGGGGCTAATTTCAGTACCGCAAGCGCGTGGCCTTCTCCTGCGGTGGTGTCTGGGGTTTCGTAGCCGTGCTGGTGCAGGGCGCCCAGTCCGCCGAAGGCGAGGAGACGGGCCGGGCCATGGATCTCGATGTGGAGCGGGATGGAGGCATCGGCCGCGAGCAGGCCCTGTTCGTCTACCACGTCTATATTGACAAAGGCAAGCGTATCGTATTTTTCTGCGGATAGCTTCAGGGCTGCAGGGATTCCAGCGGTTCTTAAGGAAGTGCGCCCGATCTCTTCTCCCTGTTCATAGACAACCGCCACCAGCTCTCCCGGCTCGTATACCGTGTGGAACTGGGTCTCATAGGCAGTCTCTTTTCCGCAAACCTGCTTTCCGAGGGACCTTCCGTTGACGAACAGCTCCGCCGTGTCGCCTCCCCCGTAGACCTGGATCATGATGGGCTTTCCTTCCTGTTTTGGATAGGAATAGCAGAAGGTGCAGTCCGTGTAGCGCCAGGGACCGAAGTTCCGGGGGATTCCGTAATTGGCCGGATCCTGTACGGCGATGCAGGGGGATTTCGTCAGTCCGAATACGATTTCCCGATAATAGGAAACGGGACGGCGGTTTCCGAGGATGGAAATGTCTCCGGCCGGGTTCATGAGATCCGGATAGACGGAGGAGACCTCGCCCAGATAGTCCCATCCGGTCCAGGTGAAATCCCCGATGGCCGCCGGACACTGCAGGATCGCATCCCAGTTCTCCGCGATCTGCTTGGGATAAGTCTCGGTCCCTACCATCACGCGGTCCGGATATTTTGCCGCGTCCTTCAGATAACGGGAGGTCATATAGTTATAGCCCAGCACGTCCATGGTGGTTTCCAGTTTTTCCAGGATCCCGCTGATGATGGGATGGGAAACGATCCCCGGCATATCCCGTTCCATGGCTGCCATGAATACATTTACATCGCCCTTTCCGGTATCCGCCTCCCCGTGAGTGATGTCGTCCACGATCTGAGCCAGACCGTCTCCTGCTGCAAATGCGCCGTTGATGCCGTTGGTCGTATAGCGTGTGGGATCCAGCTCATGGAACTTGTCGCTGAGCATGCGGCTGGTCTCAAAGCCTTTTTCCGTACAGATCTCAAAGATCTCATTTCCCGTGGAATACATGACCACCGACGGATGGTTGTAGTCCGCGTCTACCATATGCCGGATATCCCGTTCCCAGCTCCGCGAAAAATCGATGGCATAGTCGTAGCTCACCTTGCTCTTGTTCCATACGTCCACCAGTTCATCCATCACGTACATGCCCAGGCGGTCGCAGGCATTCAAAAGCGCCTGGGATGCCGGGTTGTGGGCAGAACGAACGGCATTGAAGCCTGCCTCTTTCAGACGTTTCACCCGGCGGTACTCATAATCCTCATAGGTGGCTGCTCCCAGAATGCCCTGGTCATGGTGGACACAGGCCCCCCGCAGCTTCACGGTTTTCCCGTTGACGCGCAGGCCGCGGCGGGAATCCAGGGAGAGCTTACGGATGCCGGAGGTCACTCTCGTCTCGTCCAGTACCGTTTCCCCTTCCCGGATCGTCCATGTGATCTGATACAGGTTCGGGGAGTCCTCCTCCCACAGCTTTGCCCCGTCTATGTATATATTTTTCCGGAAATCCAAGACCGAACGGCTGTTGATCCGGACCGGGTACACCTGGTTCACAACTTTTTTTTCTTCTCCGTCCTCCTGCACCCTGACCGAGAGATCCAGTGTCTTCGCGGACAGGCTGTCATTGTGGATCCGGGCGGAGACACAGACCAGAGCGCCCTCGGAATCCGCATCGATAGTAGTGAATCTCAGGCCGTAGGGCTTTACATAGGTTTCCCCGCCGTAAATCAGCCACACATCCCGGTAGATTCCCGCGCCGCTGTACCAGCGGCTGCTCCTGGTGCCGCATTTTACCGTGACCAGAATCTCATTTTCTTCGCCGTATCTCAGATAATCCCCGGCCTCCACGGTAAAATCCGTATAGCCGTAAGCGCTGCCGCCCACTTTGGACTGGTTGACAAATACACTGGCATTCCGGTAAATGCCTTCGAACTGCAGCATCACATGTCCGCCCCGGTATTCCTCGGGTACGAAAAACCGCTTATAGTATTTGTACTCACCTGCGTCAATATTGCCGGTATAACCTCCATTGACTGCTCCCTGCTTCTGCTCCTCGCGGAACATGGCGTCATGGGGCAGATCCACCTGGACCGCATCCTGGGGCACCCGGAAAACCAGTTCAAATGGGTCCAGATCCTTCCATACCTTCCATCCCTTGTTCAAATTTATTTTTTTCATCTCCATCCTCCTCGTCCGTCTGTACATGTTATCGTTCACACCCTTTGGGTGTTCATTAACAGCAGCCTGTTTATATACTATTCTGCACGATTTCGGCGGATTTTTCTACCTCCTATTTTTATATAAAACCGACTTTTTTTCCGGAATGAAAAAAACGGCAGCACGAAAAAAAGAGCCCCTCTCTTCTCAAAAAAGGGCTCTTTGTATTCCCTATATCACTCGTCATCCGTCTGCAGCCACTGCTTCATCTCGTCGCCGCACCACACGACCTGATTTCTTCCAAATCGCTTTGCGTCGTACAGCATGGTATCCGCAATGTTCAGGTATGTAGGGTACTGCTCACTGTCCACGGGAAAGACCGTGACCCCGCCGATACTGACGGTCACCCATTTTCCTGCAGACGGTGCGTGGGGAATATGAAGGTCTTCGATCCCTCTGCGGATCTGCTTCATATATTCATAATTGATCCTGGCATCCCCGCCCACGATGATCGCCACAAACTCTTCTCCTCCATAGCGCGCCACAAAATCCGTTGTACGCCTCAGATAGGTAGAAAGTGTGTTTGCCACCGCAATGATGACCTTATCTCCTGCGGGATGTCCGAATGTATCATTATAGGCCTTAAAGCGGTCGATATCAAACATGCAGACGGTAAATGGGATCTTGAGCCGGACGGCCTCCTTCCATTTTGCTACGCTGTAAAGGTCATGCCGCCGTCTGTTGGCAATCCCGGTCAGCTGGTCAGTCATGGACTGATGCTCCACCTGCTTCCGATACTTGTACAGCTTGATATGTGTATTGACCCTGGCCTGTACGATCACCGGGTGAAATGGCTTGGCAATATAATCCACTGCGCCCAGTGTAAATCCGCGCTGCTCATTCTGAATGTCAGAAAGGCTTGTGATGAGGATCACCGGAATGCTCCGGGTTATGATCTCCTCCTGCAGCCTTTTCAGCAGCATAAACCCATCCATCCCGGGCATCACGACATCCAGCAGGATCAGAGAAAAATCCTGGGAGCTTGCATAGCTGAGCCCATCCTCTGCTGTCTGCGCGATCGTTATATCATATTCTTCCTCTAAAATCGATTTTAACCGGGCTGCCTGGATGGCACTGTCGTCAACGATCAATATTTTATCCATATCTATTTCCTCCTCTTATGAGTTTACAAAAACAGAGCGGATTTTGCAACCACTTTTTTACCTAAATCCTTCCAAAATGTCCTATAAAATGTGTTTCTTGATCTCTGACGTGTCATTTTTCAGTAAGTACATGATCTTTTCTGCTTCCGATTCCAGCTCCGGAGGGAGGCTTCCGTATTCTCCCGCAATCCGGTCCTGCAGCTTCTCCTTCCAGCCCATACCTCCGAGCGCGTCCATCCGTATATTTTCCTCTGCCAGAAATTGTTCAAGCTTCCTCGCCTTCTCCCGTTCTCTGCTGTCGATCGGCCACCTCCCCAGCTGTATCTCTATCTTCTGCCCATTGAGGTAGTACACCTCCAGCCAAACCCGGTAGAACCCATGGCGCTTTAAGCCGTATCCATATTCCAGATGAGCCATAACAGCCAGTTTTTTGGAAATGACAGTTCCCTCCGCCACAAGCCAGTTGGTGCTTCTGTAGATCGGATGGAGTCTGTCCAGATCCTCATCGGAAAACCGGACCTGCTGAAAATGCTCCCTTGTCATCAGGCTGTCCATTTCCTGTTTGGACAGGATCCGGTTCAGCCGGGGCATAGAATGGTACGGGCACAGGACATACCGGAACATCGGTACCAGTGTAACGGCAGTCATCAGGCAAAAGAAAAGGGTAAACCCGATATCCTTTGCATCCCCTGCGATCCCCCCTCCTGCCAATATATAGACCTGAAATGCCATGGCGCTAAACACCGCGAAAAACAGCCACACGAAAAACAGGATCAGCTTTTTCAGAGGATAAAACCGGATCCACTCGATCTGTTCCATCCGGGTCCTGCATCTCCTGCCGGGACGCTTCGTCCCTGGTTCCGGATCTGCAAGCGCCTTCCTGGCGATCCTTCTGCTGAGCCATTCGGGGATCCCCATGCAGATCACAAGGATCGCCGTGATCACGGCGAACATGCACAGCAGGATAAAGCCGGCTCTCAGAGCCGCTGTCAAATATAATTCTTTGTAATCGATCAAAAAAACACCTTCTTTAAAACCTGAAAACAATTCTAACTGTACGGTTGGATGATCTAAAGATCATCCAACCTGCGCATCCCGATGATGTCACTGCTGATGTCAAACCGCAAAGAAA
>CATLCV010000124.1 GCA_949893755.1 uncultured Lachnospiraceae bacterium
GATGCCTTTATGGCTGTAATTATGGGGCGCTGTTTCGACAATCTCCACGTCAGCCACACCGCCATCAATTTGTCGCTCATAGCCTGCCGCCGTCTTCCTACTTCGACGGAATAAACCGCGCGATCTCTCCCGCCACATTGGAGATCGGCATGGTCTGCAGCCAGATATGCCCCGGGCCGCTGATGACCGTATTAAAGATCCCTTCTCCGCCGAATACCATATTCTTCACGCCCGGCACGGATCTGACGTCAATACTGCAGGTCGATTCCATCGCCGCAAGATATCCTGTATCCACCACGATCTGCTGCCCCGGCTCCAGATCATACTCCACAATGTGCCCGTCAAATTCCAGAAATACCGTTCCCTGCCCGCTCAGGCGCTGCATAATAAAGCCTTCCCCGCCGAACAGCCCGGCTCCGAACTTCTTCTGAAAGAATACAGACAGGTCTACCCCTGCCTCCGATGCCAGGAATCCGGACTTCTGAACGACCAGTTCCCGACCCGGCCCGATATCATAAGCCACGATCTTGCCCGGAAAACTGGATGCAAACGCGATCATCCCGGAACCGCCCATTGCCGTATACACATTCTGGAACAGGGCCTCTCCGGCAAACATCCTCCCGATTGCCTTTCCAATACCTCCGTTGGATGTTGTCTCCATCTTCATATTCGGAGACATCCAGCTCATGGAGCCTCTCTCCGTGATCATCCTCTCTCCGTTGTCCAGATAGCAGATAACAACCGGAAGTGTCTCACCTTTGATTTCATAACGCATAAACTACTCTCCTTCCCTCTTTCTTTCATTTTCTGGTAACGATACAGAACAGCAGACAGCAGAACTGTCCGCTTCCGCTCTGTATCATTCCATTTCCTGCTGCTCCTCCATTGTGCTCGCAATTGCCGGAAAAGTCAAGGAAAAGACGGTGGATAATTCAGTCTATTTTGTTGATTTCCCACCAGTTTTCTGTAGATTACGTGTTGATTCCGCGTTGAAAACTCCTATCATAGCCGAGTAAATATTGCCCGATGCCCACTTCGGAATTTGGCTGTTTTGGATGCAGCATACATCTACTGCGCTTCCCTGCCGCCTTCCGCAGGAGGATAAACAGCCGCCTCCTCTGTCCGCTTCGGAAGCCGGATATTGACCTTAAACAGATCCGCCTCCGTTGTCACCTCCAGCGTCCCGTAATGCAGCTCCGTAAAGCTCTTCGCGATCGCCAGCCCCAGGCCGGAGCCTTCCGTATTTCTGGACGCGTCCCCGCGGACAAAACGGTCCGTGATCTCATTCGCGTCAAAATCCAGCTCTGCCGCGGACACATTTTTCATGGAGATCAAAACCTCGTTCCCCTCATCCTTCACCTCAATATAAACCCTCGTATGGGGCATTGCATACTTTGTGATATTCACGATCAGATTTTCAAAAATACGGTATGCCTTCTGGCTGTCCAGCAGCATCACAACCTTTTCCCCTGGCAGGCTCCACCGGATATCCAGATGCGCCTCCCGGATCCTGCTGTCATTTTCCAGGCCCACCTGCTTTAAAAGCTCTATCACGTCCGCCTTCATAAAATTCATTGTCACATTCCGGCTGGTGGCCTTGCTGATCTCAAACAGATCCTCGATCAGTCCTTTCAGCCGAAGGGATTTCTTCTCCAGCACCGCCAGATATTCCTTCCTCTTCTGCGGATTCTCCTCCTTTTTCAGCAGATCCACATAGGTAATGATCGCAGTCAGCGGTGTTTTCAGGTCATGGGAAACGTTGGTGATCAGCTCGGTCTTCATCCGTTCGCTCTTCACCTCTTCATCCACCGCTTTTTTAAATCCTTTCTGGATCTTCTGGATCTCCGTCTTCATCGGATTGAATACCCCCAGGTCCCCTTCGATCGGCGCATCCAGGTTCCCCTCCGCCAGCAGGTTCATGGATGCCAGCAGAAGCCGGTATTTCCACTGGATATCGAAAAAATATCGGCGCAGGAACAAAAACAGAATCCCGGAATACACCAGAAGCGCAAAAATCCCGTAAAACCAGAAGCAGCTGATCAATGTCAGGACAATGAAATTCACAAGGACGATCTTAAAGATCACATGATTCGCCTGCTCCGTAATATCCACATGCAGAAACCCGTCGTAAATCCGTTTCTGGAGGCCGCGGATTCCCTTCCACATTCTCCTGAACAGCCCCGTAGCCTCTCCTGCTCCCTGCCGCACCTGCTCGCCAAGCTCATCCTTGCGCCCCTCCGCCCAATAAAGGATCCGCGCGGTCAGGGTACGCTCCTTCCAGTACCTTCCTTTCATCGTAAACATCGCCCGCAGGCAGGTGGTTCCCCAATAAGCCACTCCAAAGATACAGAACCACATCAGCAGATTCAAAAGCTTTTCCACGCCGTAATTCAATGGATCCGGAATCCCCATATCTCCTATAAAACCTGCCAGGCGATGGTTCAGTGTATTCCACACAACGGAAGCAAAGGACTGTTCCATGGAAACGGCAAACACGCCCGCAAGCAATACCACCTCAAACGGCATTTTAAAAACCGGAAAGTCTCCCAAATCCCAGTTCTTATTGCAGGGAATCAGAAGCGCGGCTGCCATGGCCAGAAGGCATAAGCCCCATTCAAAGACCAGATAGGGCTTCATATTGGACAGGATCTCCACATTGGCATTGTATACGCCGCCGGAAAAATAATTATTCTGCAGAAATCTCTGCAGATTCTGTTCCGTAAACGCATAAATGATCTTTACCGAAGAGGGATCCGTCAGAAAATACTGTATCCGCTCCTCTTCCACATAATCATAGGACTCATCCAGGCAGTTAAATACTCCCTGCTCCAGACGGTACCGCTCATCCTCGTTTGCGCAGGTTCCATCCACTTCCACGGTATTGAGGTTTCCGTTCCGGTCATACTCCAGCACGATCCGAAGCCCATAATCCGTATTCTGCTCCAGGAGCTTTTTCGTGTCAGCAATACTGCTTCTGCCCAGCAGGCCTTTTTCCCCTTCCGCGTCCTCCGAATCCCTGGAAAATACTTCATAATCCATATATTTGCGCATCAGGAAAAAGTTGTCGCTCCCGAAACGCTGCATCACTTCATTCAGCTCCAGATTCTCATGCACTTCATTATACAGATAATACCCTCCGCGCAGCAGTTCATCCATAGAATCTTCCATGATGCCTGCCGCAAAGTCGCCTTTCAGCTCCGGTTCCATCAGATCCGCAAGCACCGGATAGGAGGATATCATGGCAAATGAAGAAAACAAAAGTACGATTCCCGCCAACAGGAGCCCAAATCTAGGACTGTTTTTCAATTTTATAGCCAACGCCCCACACCACCTTCAAATATTTTGGATTTTTCGGGTCTACTTCAATTTTTTCACGGATATTGCGGACATGCACCATGATCGTATCTGTATTGATGGCCTTTTCCTGCCATACCCGCTCATAGATCTCTTCCGCGGAAAATACATGCCCCGGATTCTTTGTCAGGAGCAGAAGGATCTTATATTCGATCGGCGTCAACTTCACCAGATTTCCGTCCATCGACACCTCCACCGTATCCTCATTGATCTCCAGCCCGCCGATCACATGTACATTTTCCTTGGGTTCCAGCTTTTCCAGAAATTTCCGGTAACGGCGGAGCTGGGAGTTCACCCTTGCCATCAGCTCCATCGGGGTAAATGGTTTCGTTACATAGTCGTCCGCCCCGATATTGAGCCCCATGACCTTATCCACTTCTTCTGATTTCGCCGAAAGCATGATCACCGGAAAATCGTACTTTTCCCGCAGCTTCATCGTCATACGGATCCCGTCCATCCGGGGCATCATAATGTCTACGATCGCCAGATGGATTTCTTCTTTTTCCAGGACCTCCAGCCCTTCCACACCGTCCGCCGCCTGAAAAACCTGGTATCCCTGACTCTGCAGATAGATCTGCACTCCCTCCCGAATCTCCTTGTCATCCTCTACTACCAACACATGATTAATCTCCATCTCGCCCGTCCTCTCTGCTGTCATCTATATTTTTTCACTGAACAGTTTCATAAGATATACCCAAGGGCATCCCATTATGGCCATTCGGCCGTTTCATAAGATATGATACGAATAAACCGCCGCATTGTCAAATCCCGCATTGTCATGACAATACGCTGATCGCCGCCTCCCCGAAGAAATACCCTGCCCCGATAAATACCAGGTTCCAGAGGAATACCCCCATAGCGGAGCTTACCGTATACACACGGAAGTCCATCCGCACCACGCCTGCCGGAATCGAGATCAGTGTACGGGCCATGGGAATCAGTTTGCTTACAAACACACCCGCGCCACCTTTTTCCCGCAGCATTTTTATCTTGTCCTCGATCAGGGGCTGCTGCTTTGGAAATTTTTTGAAATAGAATCCCAGCAGCTTCTGTCCGCCCAGCCGCCCCAGAAAATACAGCACCCAGCTTCCGGCCAGTCCCGCGCCTACAGAGATGAGCAGGACAAGCGGAAAGCTGATCTCTCCCCTTGCCGCCCAGATTCCCGCCAGCGGCATGATCACCCCTGCCGGAAAGCCCGGAAGGTTCAGGTATTCCAGGAACACGATCACGAATATAAAAAACGCGCCGTACTGCAGAAAAAATTGTGTCAATGTCTGGATCGTCATAATGCCAGCCCCCTTTCTTTGATCATCCTTATTCTACCGGACATATCTAAAGCGGACTGTTAGAACAAACAAAAGAATTTCTTAAGAAAATTAAAGAAAAAGTGAATCTGTTCCGCCCCATCATCAAGACAATTCCTGTATATATTCCTCACATTTTATAAAATTTCCATTAAAAATTTGTTTATTTTTGACAATCCGCATTGCCATCTTACGATCTTTGATATATAATATACACATAAGCAGTCGTTTTAGCTTGTGCCGGAGCGGCTGCATATGTACAAATTTTTAGACACTATATTATGACAAAAGGGGGACGATGAATTATGAAAACTTTATGACCGTCACCAGCAGTCCGGCTGACAGGTCATGTTGGATACGGCGGTATACCACCATGTATAACGGCCGAATGGCCAGAACGGGATACCTTTTGTGTATACCTTATAAAATGGCCGAATGGCCAGAATGTAATACCCTTTTGGGTATACAATACAAAACATAAAACAGGCTGCACTGAGATGCGGCTTGCAATCATTATAAAGTACCATAAGGGGATATGGCTATGAGCATCTATACCAAGAAGGGGGACAGCGGGAAGACTTCGCTGATGGACGGCATCAGCGTGTCCAAGTCCGATGACAGGATCGAACTTCTGGGCACCATTGATGAGCTGAACAGTTCCATTGGGCTGGCAAAGGTCATTGCCGATCATCCGCTTTATGACGAACTTGCCAGAAGACAGCAGGAGCTGATGCAGATGATGTCAGGGATCGCCGATCCTCGCAATCCCGACCATCGTTTCAGTAAGGAAGAAACTCTGATTCTGGAAGAAGGCATTGATCATATGGAGAGCTTATTTCCAAGAATCAAGGATTCTGTCCTGTACGGCGGCTGTGAACAGTCCGCACGCCTGGATATGGCACGTGCAGTCGCAAGACGGGCCGAACGGCGGTTCCGGAAGACAGCCGTGAATTACGGAGCAGATCCGAAGGCAATGCAGTATCTGAACCGTTTGTCCGATTACCTTTATGTAGCGGCACGCTATGCCGACTATCTGGTTTCCGCACAGGAGGCGCAGACCTCGTGACAGGAAGCCCTGTGGAAAACCTGCTCCTGGCAGCTTTTCTTCATACTATAACTATATAAAAAAGCTGTCATCGACAGTTTTCTACATACAGAAGCAGGAATTTGATCAAAAAAAGCATCCCCGCGTCATTCGCGGGAGATGCTTTTTCATATCTCTTCCCTATGATAGATCTCATTTATTCAGTACGCTGTAGAAATACTGATTCAGCATTTCCCACGACTTCTTTCCTTCGTCCTTCAGCGCTGAAACATCCTCATCCATCCTGCTGATGCTCTGTTCGATATAGTCGATCAGTTTTTTATTTCTCTGTGCCTTGCCCAGCTCTGACGTAGCCCTCTTCTGTTGAAGAAGCTCTAATATGTAATCCTTCCACTGCTCATCCAGCTTCTGCTTCACCAGCTCTTCAAACAGCATGGGCGGCATACTGCCCTCTTCCAGCAGCCATTTCGCCAGAAGCATCTGCCTGAGCAGGTAAAAATACTTGATCTGCCAGACTTCGTCATCCCGGAAATACGTCCGAAAGTCCAGAGATGCCGTATGAAGATAATTGCGGGCACACTTCTTCACAGAGAAATATTCCGGCAGGATCTTCTGAAGCTCAAGCCCCTCCGGAGTAGACCGGTAAATCGTCGGCGACGCGAACCACTCATGCACCTCCGGCGTGGACCGGTATACGAGACGCAGGACCCTGCGCAGATCCCACCCTTCCATATCCAGGAGGTCATCCTGCTGCGCATCGATCGAATCCCGGATCTCCTCCAGCCGGAGATATTCCTTCGGATCTCTTACATATATGAAACGCACATCATAATCACTGTTCGGGGAAGAAAATCCCCAGGCTCTGCTTCCGGCCTCTACGGCCCAGATGATCCTGACCTGCTCCCGCTGTTCTATTTCTTTTAATTTTGCCCGAATAATCGCATCCACTTTCATTCCCTCGCATTTCATATTCTGTCCTTCTGTCATTCTAGTATATAGCAGGCAATTTCTAAATGCAATGCTTACATTTTTAAATTTCTGTAAAAAAATTACTCGCTGCTGTTCACACAGCGCCGTACACTTGCTGCACGGCATCCGGCCATTACAGTAACGCACTCTGCTGCCCTTTGGCCGGTCCCCTTATTCTGCCAGCGTCTCCGGCTCCGGATACGCTTCACCGAAGGTCTCTACAGTCACTTTTTTCATTACCTGCGCTTCCAGAGGCCGGTCCTGATAATCCGTCGCGGTCTCCGCGATCCGATCGACCACGTCCATTCCCTCCGTCACTTTTCCAAAAGCCGCATATGCCCCGTCCAGATGCGGAGATTTCTTATGCATGATAAAAAACTGGGAGCCTGCGGAATCCGGATGCATGGCGCGTGCCATGGACAGCACTCCCGCGTCATGCTCCAGAAGATTCTCAAATCCGTTCTGTGAAAACTCTCCCCGGATGCTGTAGCCGGGACCGCCCATACCGGTTCCGTCCGGACATCCGCCCTGAATCATAAAGCCGCTGATCACGCGGTGAAAGATCAATCCGTCATAATACCCTTTCTTTATAAGGGAAATAAAATTCCGGACCGTGTTGGCCGCAATCTCCGGATACAGCTCTGCTTTCATGATATCGCCGTTTTCCATCTCAAATGTAACAACTGGATTCGCCATAGTCTTGTCCTCTTTTCCTTTTTATATTTTCTGTGATTTTTGCTGAATAGTCCGTACCTATTGTAACGAAAAATCTGCCCCGCGTCAATTTATGTTTTTCAAATAAAACAATCTGCCCCATGATTTTTGCCTGCTCTGGTTGAAATGTACATATCTTTTTCTTTTTTTTAGTTACTTGTTATATTGCCTGTTTTCCCAATCTCCGATATACTAAGTCCAGTAACAAACGAAAAACATTTTCTTAAGGAGGCTATTTAAAATGGCAAGTTTATCATTAAAGGGAATTCAGAAAATTTATCCGAACGGATTTCATGCAGTACAGGATTTTAATCTTGAGATCGAAGATAAGGAATTTATCATCTTCGTAGGACCTTCAGGATGTGGAAAGTCTACCACACTTCGTATGGTAGCTGGTCTGGAAGATATCTCCGGCGGTACTCTTACGATCGACGGCAAGGTTATGAATGATGTTGAGCCGAAGGACCGTGATATCGCAATGGTATTCCAGAACTACGCTCTGTATCCGCATATGACAGTATATGACAACATGGCTTTCGGTCTGAAGCTTCGTAAAGTACCGAAGGATGAGATTGACAAGAAGGTTCGTGAAGCTGCAAGGATCCTTGACCTGGATAAGCTGCTTGACCGTAAGCCGAAGGCTCTTTCCGGTGGTCAGAGACAGCGTGTTGCCATGGGACGTGCCATTGTACGTAATCCTAAGGTATTCCTGATGGATGAGCCTCTTTCCAACCTGGATGCGAAGCTGAGAGTTCAGATGCGTATCGAGATTTCCAAGATCCATGAGAGCCTGGGCGCAACCATCATCTACGTAACACATGACCAGACAGAGGCTATGACCCTTGGTACCAGGATCGTTGTTATGAAGGACGGTATCGTACAGCAGGTAGATACTCCTCAGAACCTTTACAATACACCTTGCAACCTGTTCGTAGCAGGCTTCATCGGATCACCGCAGATGAACTTCCTGGATGCAGTTGTGAATATTTCCGGCAATGATGTTTCTCTGAAGGTCGGCGATTATGTATTGAAGGTACCGGAGAGCAAGAAGCAGGCTCTGATTAAGGGCAATTACAATGGAAAGACCGTTGTTCTTGGTATCCGTCCGGAGGATGTACATGATTCCGAAGAATTTATCGCTGCAAATCCTGACAGTGTTGTAGAGTCTACCGTTAAGGTTTACGAGCTGCTCGGCGCAGAAGTATATCTGTACTTCGATGTAGCAGGAACTCAGATGACCGCACGTGTTAACTCACGTACACCGCTGAGAACCGGCGACAAGGCTGTATTTGCACTGGAAATGGATCGGATCCATCTCTTTGACAAAGAAACAGAGTTGACTATTACAAACTAGTAGTTTAAAATAAGAATAGCAGCTTACGCTTCGGCGTGGCAAAATAAAAGGCTGTACAGTGTACAGCCTTTTTCATATTACGAATTGTTCCAGGCAGGAGGCAGGCCGCAAGTCTGCCCGCGCCGAACAGCTGCCCTATGACGAGATCACGGAGGAGGACCATGGAATATACGACACAGCTGAACTCCGCTGTCAATGAGCTGCAGCGGATCACCGGTATCAGGCTGGAAGTTTCGGCAGACTCCGCCCAGGATGAGGAACGTGCTTTAAAACAGCTCCGATGCCTGTGCAATGCCTACAAGGAAAAATTTAATAAAAACCATTTTCTGAAAAACCTCATGACCGGAAGTGTTTCTCCCGTAGAAGCAATGGAGGACGCGCTGCGTCTGCATATCGCTCCGGAGGAACCGCGTATCCTTTTTCTCCTGGAGAAGAAAGGTCCGCTGAATGATACGGTCAAGGAGATCCTGAAGAATCTGTTTCCGTCTCAGACTAAGGCGTATCTGATTCCCATGACAGAATGCGGCGTTGCCATACTCCGCCCGGTGAAAGCCGCGGAATCCGAACAGGAGATCTCACAGCTTGCCCACATGATCGTGGACACGCTGAACGCGGAAGCCCTGACTCAGGTGTGGGTGGCATACAGCGGCGTGATCGGCCATCTTACCGATCTTGCCGGTGCCTGGCATGAAACCAGTCTGGCATTGAAGGTGGGAAAGCTTTTCTATTCAGAGCAGACCGTATTCCCCTATAATCGGCTGGGGATCGGAAGGCTGATCTACCGGCTTCCTGTTCCGATCTGCGAGGGCTTTTTAAAAGAGCTGTTTGGAAACGATATACCGGATTCCATGGATGAAGAAACTACGGCGACCATCAACCGCTTTCTTCATAATAATCTGAATATCGCGGAGACCTCACGTCAGCTCCATATGCACCGCAACACACTGATCTACCGTTTGGATCAGGTGGAAAAACGCACGGGACTGGATCTCCGCAGATTTGAGGATGCCATGACCTTTAAGATCGCATCCCTGGTGATGAATTATTTACAGACAGAAAGGAACTCAGAACATGAATGATGCTTTTTATGAACAACTTGTAACCAGGAAAACCAAACCTCTGGATATACTGATCCGCATCCTGATCATTGTCTTCATTGCTGCGGTCGCAGTTGTAGGGACTTTGTTCATTGGTTTTCTCGCTTTTTTCATTGCCGTACTTCTGGCAATGGGCGCATATTATTTTATTTTCCCGCGTCTCAATGTCGAATATGAGTATACGCTTTTAAACTACGACATTGATGTTGCCGCCATTTTCAGCAAGGAAAAGCGGAAAAATATCACATCCTTTGATATCCGTCAGGCTGAGATCATTGCGCCGAAGGGTTCTCCCAGACTGAATTCGTACCACCCCAATAAGACCCAGGACTTCTCTTCCGGCAATGCGGACGCAAAGGTTTACGCGGTCATGATCCCGCTGGAACAGGGTGTCAATTGTATCTATATGGAACCGGACCGGAAGATGCTGGATCATATGAAATCCTGGACCGGGATGAAGCTCTACGAAGACTGAGTGACAGAACACGCCTTAACCAGGTGTGACATGCAGCGGCTAATCTGCAGTCTGCAAAGGGGCTGCCGGAAAATCCTGTTTATCCGCAGTCTATTGTTGTGAGATCTCACGAATCACAGCAATAGATTGCAGGTATACAGCCATTTTCCGGCAGCCCCTTTAGATTATATACGAAAAACCTGGTGTTCCTATTTTACTTCGATCCGGCTCATGATCTGCCCGATCGGCGCGGAGATCGACAGATCCGCCCTCACCGCACGCCCTGTCTCCGATTTGTTGATGACCGCCAGATATTTTCCCCGGAAGTAATCAATAAATCCGGCTGCCGGATAAACGACCAGGGACGTTCCGCCGATGATCAGCATATCCGCCTCCGTGATCGCACGGATCGCCCCCTGTATCACCTGGGAATCCAGCCCTTCCTCATAAAGTACGACATCCGGCTTGACCAGCCCCCCGCACTTCTCGCATCTTGGAGCACCGTCTCCGTTTTTTACATATTCGGCATCATAAAACGTATGGCAGTCCATGCAGTAATTCCGCATGATACTTCCGTGCAGCTCGTATACCGCTTTGCTGCCTGCCGCCTGATGCAGCCCGTCAATATTCTGTGTCACAACGGCGGAAAGCTTTCCAGCCTTCTCCAGCTCTGCCAGCTTCAAATGCGCCGGATTCGGCTTTGCATCCAATATCATCATTTTCTCTTTGTAAAATTCGAAAAAGGCATCCGTGTGGGCCATAAAAAAGCTGTGGCTCACGACCTGTTCCGGAGAATACTTATATGCCTGATGGTAAATGCCGTCAGCGCTCCGGAAATCCGGGATATTGCTCTCTGTCGATACTCCTGCGCCGCCAAAAAATACGATGCTTGAGCTTTCATCGATCATTTTCTGCAGCTGCTCTATTTCCTTCTCATACATTTTCATTCCTCCTGGAAGTCCTCTTCCACATGTCCGCACTCGATATGCTTCTGAACGATCTCCTTCATACAATTCCATATGGTTTCCGAAGTTTCTTCAATCTTTTCATTCCTCTTATAGATCTGAGACTTTTTCACCTGATGCTCCTGCCAGCTGAGCCCGCCGGACGCGTCATTCAAAAGGAGGGGCTGGAAGTTATCCAGCAGATGCGCGTACTTTCCTTCCGGAGACTCGTAGGCTTCAAATTCCTCCCAGAGCTCGCGGAAATACTTCCCCTGGTCCTCCGGCAGTAGACCGAAAATCCGGTCAGCCGCGGCTTCCTCCCGTGCCCGCTTTGTCTCTGCCCCTGCGTCATCATATGCATAGGTATCTCCTGCGTCGATCTCCACCAGATCATGGATCAGGACCATGAGCATGACCTTGCTGACATCCACCGGCTTCTCCGCATATTCCTGGAGCAGATATGCCATCAATGCAATATGCCAGGAATGCTCTGCATCATTTTCCTTTCGTCCCGCGTCCGCCAGATAGGTCTGACGGAAGATATTCTTCACCTTATCAATCTCTACAATAAAACGGATCTGCTTTTCCAGCCTTTCCAGCTTCTGATTTTTCTCCATATCTCTATCTCACTTTCATGATCAAAATTTCCTTCTGTATAGAAAAAACAGGCCTTTTCAGCCTGTTCGCCCCATAGTTACAGTTCTATCTTACCGCTTGTATCGTCATTTACTACATAGTAAGCAGCTGATTCCTCCGGCTTCAGATAGATCTTCACTTCCTTCATGTCACCGACCTTATTCTTCAGAACCTTGGTCCATACTTCCTTGACCTTCTGGAAGATCTCTTTTTCAGTAAATTCCTTGCCGTCAAACTGAAGGAACATCTCGGTCTTCACTTCCGCCTTTGCAGAAGACTTCTTTGTTGCCGTCTTCTTCTCCGCAGACTTCTTCTCTGTAGTCTTCTTAGCCGCCGGTTTCTTCTCTTCCTTTGCAGGCTTTTCTTCTACAAGGACTCCTGCCTTGGTCTCAATTGCTTTTGTAGTATCTTTCTTTGTTCCGATTGCTTTTGGTACCGGCTTCGGTTCTTCCTTCTTCGGCTCTGCTTTCTTCTTCTCCGATGTCTTTTCCGCTGCTGCCTTCTTCTCCGCTGTCTTCTTTGCCGTTGTCTTCACCTCAGCCGCTTTCGCCTCTGATTTTTCTTCGGTTACCTCTGTTGCCTTTACTTCCTTTGCAGACGTGCTTTCAGCCGCTGCTGTTGTTGATTTTTTTCTCGGTGCCATAATTGCTCCCTCCTAAAAACACTCAAGTATCAACTTCCTTTATAACTGCTGTCACAAAGTCCGTTTGTCGTACTATTACGTTACTTTTAATATACTGAGTAGTAAAACACTCTATGACGAGTTTATTATACATCATTTTTTATAAAAGGTCAAATCCTATGCCACAATTATCTCATATGATTTTATAAAAACTTCATTTTTCGGAAGCCGTGTGATTCCCGGCTTCTTTGAGATCTCCTCCGCGAAGCCAAAATTGTCGCATCTTCCTTCCCATGGTTCCAGGCAGACAAAGGGCGCGTCCTTGACCGACCAGATCCCGAAATTCGGAAATCCTTCACACCGCATGCCCGCATAAGGTGTTCCGTCCTTTCTGCACAGCCATACCTCTTCAAACTGTCCGCCGTCAAAGATCAGCGCGTCCCTCAGGAACATCTCCTCTGTGACCGGACACATCCCGTCTGTCAGCTCCAGTGTATACGTCTGATCCGGCACGCCGGTTCCTGTATTCGGATCCACCAACAGGTATGTAAGAGATTCTTTTCCTGGAAATTTCAAAAGATAATCTTCCTTTTTTTCTCCCTTTTCCGCAAACCGGAAAGCCGGGTGTCCGCCGATGGTAAAGTACATGGTCTTTTCGGAACAGTTTTTCACCTTCCACTCCACCTTCAGATTTTTTTCTTTGAGAGTATAATTGATGTACAATTCAAAGTCATATGGATAAACCTTTTTCGTCTCCTCCGAAGAGGCCAGCCGAAACGACGCCGCATCCGCAGAAGATGAAACGCAGGTAAATACGCTGTCCCTTGCAAATCCGTGCTGTACTGTAGGAAATTTATTTCCTTCGATCAGCACCTCGTTCCCATAGGTTTTTCCGACATTCGGGAAAAGGACCGGAGAATGGCGCTTCCAGAAGGAAGGATTCCCTTCCCATAAAATATCTGTGTTCTTCTCTCTGTCAAAAATTTTAGTAACCTCTGCTCCAAGCTCCGCGATCTCTACACTGAGGACCTCATTTTCCAGTTTCATCGTCTTCTCCTCCTTTTCCTAAATGTAACTGATTGTTTTGCCTGCGGCTTTATTCCTCCGAATCTGACTGTTCCACCTGCACGCACTTGTCTACCAGGTACTCCGCCACCTTTCTCTGAAGGATGGCCTTGCGAAGCAGATCTTCTCCGACACGCTCCTTAAAAGCCTCCACATCATCAGAGCCGGCCTCTTTTGCATATTCCTCGATCAGCTTCTCATATTCCGATTCGGAAGGCTCCAGCTTCTTTTCCTTTGCCAGAAGGCTGCATGCCAGATTCGCCTTGACGATCGTCTCCGCAGACTCCCGGGCATCCTTTTCAAACTCCTCGACCGTCTGCTTCATATATGTACTCAGGAATTCCTCAAATTCCAGACCATATCCCTCCGCCAGCCTTTTATACGTATCCTCCGTCGTCTGATACTCCGCGTCTACCTGGTCCTCCGGAAGCTTTTTCACCTCCGTCTCATCCAGCATGGCCATCAGCGCGGCATTCTGAAGGGTAGATTTCACCTGCAGCTCGCTGTTTTCCTGCAGCCGCTTCCGGATCTCCTCCTTATACTCCTCCACGGTCTTGGATTCCTCGCTGTGCTCCTTGACCCATTCGTCCGTCAGCTCCGGCGTGATCACTTCGTAGATCCCATTCAGTGTAATGTTAAAATTCGCCGGCTTATCTGCTACTTCCTCATTCCGGTAGTCTGCCGGAAACTTTACAGTAATATCAAAATTATCGCCCGGCTCGTGCCCCACGATCTGTTCTTCAAAGCCCTTGTACTCTCCCTCAGCAGGCAGAAACTGACCGGAGCCCAGGATCAGGGATGCGCCGACAGCGCTGCCTCCGTCGAATTCCTCTCCGAAGATGGTACCCGTATAGTCAATGTCAACGGTATCTCCGTCCTTGGCTGCCCGGCCCGTGATCTCCTTACGCTCCTGAGATGTAGCCAGCTGGCTGCTGATCGAACTCTCAACTGACGAATCCGACACTTCCGTATTCTCCAGCTTGGGAATCTCCAGCTTTTTGTACTTGTTTATCGTGATGTATTCATCCGATAATGCCGAGCTGCAGCCGGCCAGAGACACAGCCAGCATACTGCTTACCAACACTGCGATCCATTTTTTCTTCATCTTTTCACCTCATAATTCTTTGCAAAAGCTTTTTCGGCAAATCGGTATGGTCTGCCGATTACTGTTCAAGTATACCATATTCCAGGATTGAAAAAAAGTCATTTTTAGATTTAATTCCGGTATTCGCTTCCAATTTCTAAATCCTGCGGCTTAAAGCAGGGGGGACAAAAGCCGGCTGAACTGTTCCTTCACCCGGATGATAAATCCTCTCTGGTCGTAGACCTTCCTGGTAACATGAGTACATTTCGTCATATCCGTCTCAAAGATCCGCTCCAGACGCTGTACGGTACGCTCGCTGTAGATCACCGCATTGACTTCAAAATTCAGTTCAAAGCTGCGGATATCCATGTTTGCCGTCCCGACGCAGGCCACCATCCCGTCCACGCTCAGCGTCTTGGCATGGAGGAAGCCGTTGTTGTAGACGTAGCATTTCGCTCCGGCCTGGACCAGCTCGCCCAGATAGGAATAGGTCGCCCAGTACACAAACGGATGGTCCGGTTTGCAGGGCACCATGATCCGTACATCAATTCCAGAACGGCTGGCGATCATCAGCGCATCCAGAATCGAGTCATCCGGGATCAGATATGGAGTCTGGATATAGACATGCTTTTTTGCACTGTGGATCAGTCTGAGATAATTGTCATGAATGGTCTTGGTCTTGGAGTCCGGTCCGCTGGAAATGATCTGCACCGGGTCGCGTCCCTTCCTGACATATGTGGGAATCTCGAACAGATTATCCTGCAGAAACAGATTTTCCTTCGCAGCATAGTTCCAGTCCAGCACAAATCTGACCGCAAGCGAGGTCACGGCCGCCCCCTCAATACACAGATGGGTGTCCCTCCAATAGCCGAACTTTTTATTCTTTCCCAGATATTCCCTGCCCACATTGAAACCGCCCACAAAACCAATCCTGCCGTCAATGACAACGATCTTCCTGTGATTCCGGTAATTCATCCGAAGCTGGAACTGCCCCAGAAGAGCCGGAAAAAATTCCGCCACCTGGATTCCTTCGCGTTCCAGACGGTGCCAGTCCCGGTTATGCATCGTGCGGCAGCCCATACTGTCAAAGAGGATCCTCACTTCCACTCCCTGCCTGGCCTTCTGGATCAGCACCGGCTCAATCTTCTGCCACAGCTCATCATTCCGGATGATATAATATTGAAGGTGGATATAACATTCTGCCTGCTTCATCTCATCGATCAATGCCCGGAACTTCTCTTTTCCGTCCGCATAGATGCGTACATCGTTGTTGTCTGTCAGCACTGCCTGACCGGCTTCCAGATTATACAGGATCAGGTCCTCAAAACGCCGAAGCTCCGGATTGGCCAGGCGAAGCCGCTTCCGGTAGATCCGTTCTTCCTGCCGTCGGACCGCGTACTTCAATTCCCCTTCGATCTCCTTTGCCTTGAACATCCGGCTCTTATGAAAATCCTGTCCGATCATAAGATACATGACAAACCCGAGAATCGGGATAAAATATAAGATCAGAAGCCACGTCCACACCGTCTGCGGAGACCTCCGCTGAAAAAAAATGATCACCAGCGACAATAAGATATTGATGATCACCAGATGATCCATAATAAAATGATATGTGACCGCAGTCCCGTTCCAGATCGTTTCCGCCATAAAAAAATCCTCCATCCTTCGAATGCAGCGATTGCCGGAT
>CATLCV010000125.1 GCA_949893755.1 uncultured Lachnospiraceae bacterium
GCAAGAGGCGAGGCAAGGGGAGAAACAAAAGGCGAGATGAAAGGAGAGGTGAAGATTGTCAGGAATATGTCGAAGTCTATGAAGCAGGATCAGATATCGGTGTCTTCGGGACTGGAGCCGGAATATATCGAAGAGATTCTTACATATATCCGGAACTACCCGAAGGAAACGGATAAGGAGATTGCTGTCAGGATACTTGCCGCCAGGAAAAAAGATGTCTAAACGCCCCTTTCATTTTTATGTTACATGTCATTTTTTGATGGACGAAGTATTTAGACCATATGAGGACTTTGAATAATATGTGGATAGTGTCAGCTTTGGGTATGTATGGTGGAGACAGTCCGGCAAGATGAGGAGGTGTCTTTAAAGTATATGAAGGTTTATGAACGAGAGCATTTGCTTGAAAGCCGTGGAGAGACAAAGGGGGAAGTGAAAATAATCCGAAATATGTCGAAGTCTATGAGACCGGATGAGATTGCGGGAGCTTCAGGACTTAATCAGGAATACATTCAAAAAATTCTTGCCTATATTCAAAAATATCCGAAGGAAAGTGATTCGGAGATTATGCTTAGAATACGCGCTAACGAAATTACTCCAAATTAAAACATGGAAAGAAAGGTCTTACGCCAAAAGGTCAAAATAAAACATTCAAAAATGACCTCCCCGCAGATTAAATTCAGTTTTTTTCACGGGGAGGTCAATTTTGCCCCAGCAAAAAAAGCAGAATTTGGAAAGTCAAAAGTCCGCCATTCTTGTATAATAGATATTACACTGATGCACAAGCAGGTCATCAATTTTCTGCGAAAATTGGTGACAAAGTATAATGATATCAGAACGAAGGAACTGAAAGGATGGAAAATCATATGAGAGTTTTAGGTTTATCATTTGGCAAGAAAAACGCGAACAGCGACATTCTGACAAAGGAAGCATTGTTCGGGGCGAAGGAAGCGTATCCGGACGCGGAGATCAAGTTCATCAATACCCAGAGGCTGACCATTGACCGGTGTATCGGCTGCGGCGCCTGCTCCATGGCGCTGGAAAGGGGAAAGGACAACAACTGTGTGATCAAGGACGACTTCCAGATGGTAGAGGAAGAGATCCGGAAGGCGGACGCGGTCATTGTAGCGGCTCCCGTATACGTGCTGCAGCCGGTAGGCCAGTTCAAGAACCTGGTGGACCGCTTCTCCTGCCGTCATGACGTGTCCGCCATCAACTGGGTACTGGACAAGAGAAGAAGCGGCGAGATGCCCGGCGACCCGGACGCATTTCCGCAGGAGCGCTTCAAACGCCGTACCGTATCCTACATATCCGTAGGCGGCGCCAGCACGGAAAACTGGACCTCCATGGGAACCGCGACACTGCATCTCTTTGGCTTCCCGGTGATGATGCAGGTGATAGCAAATTATAATGCCAACAGCATGGGAACGATTGGCAATCCCTATCTGGACGAAGAGCTGATCGGACATATGCATGAGATCGGAAAACGGACTGCGGCAGCATTGGAAATGGATCCGAAGGATGTGGAATTCTACGGACCGAAAGGAAACGGCACCTGTCCGGTTTGCCACCAGAACCTGCTGACAGTCAACGGAACGACGACCGTAGAATGTCCGATCTGCGGCATCGAAGGCAAGATTTCCATTGACGGCGACAAGCTCCATGTAGAATTTTCCGAGGCGCAGCAGGCACGGGCAAGAGGAACCTTTGCAGGGCTTCGGGAGCATACCACAGAGATCCAGGGCTTCGGCGCGATCTGCGGACCGAAGATCATGGCAAATAAAGAACTGCTGGACAGGCAGATGGACCGGATCAAGAATTTTGACAAGTATATCAACGAATAATTGACAATGAAAAGGGTGTAAAAATCATAGAACTATGATCATAGAAACAAAGTACGGAAAAATGGAAGGCGTTGACAAGGGCAGCTACATTGAATACCGGGGCGTGCCTTACGCAAAGCCGCCGGTGGGAGACCTGCGCTGGCGGGCGCCCCAGGAGCCGGATGCCTGGGAAGGCATTTACCAGGCCGTGGATTTTAAAAACCGCTGTGTCCAGGAGGATCATCTGGCTCCGCCTTATGATCGGGATTTTTACAGCAACCCGGATTTCGTCCGGCCCGATGATGAGGACTGCCTGTATCTGCAGATCTGGGTGCCAAAATCCGGACTGAAGCATGCGGAAGGAACCGTATCAGGAACTCATAAAAAGGAAGCGGGCTCCCCGGAAACGGCAGAGCGCCCCCGGCAGAAAAAACTCCCGGTCGCATTCTGGATCCACGGCGGCGCATTCCTGGGCGGCTTTTCCAGCGAGCTGGAATTTGACGGAAAGGCATACTGCGACCGGGGCGTGATCCTGGTCAGCGTGGAGTACCGCTGCAACATCTTCGGATTCTTTGCGCATCCCTGGCTGAGCGCTGAAAATGAACGCGGCATCTCCGGAAATTACGGCATCCTGGATCAGATCGCCGCGTTGAAATGGGTCTACGAAAATATCGGGGCATTCGGAGGCGACCGTGACAACATCACGATTTTTGGCCAGAGTGCGGGAGCCATGAGCGTACAGACCCTTGTCTCCACGGAGCTGACCGGCGGCATGATCGCAAAAGCCATCCTGCAGAGCGGCGGTTCTTACGGCGGCGGGCTGCACCGGGACATTCCGCTGAAAGAACAGGAGCAGTACGGAGAGCTCTTTGCCGAAATCCTGCACGCTGACAGCCTGGAAGAGCTGCGCGCAAAGACAACGGAGGAAATCCGGTCGGCAACGGGAAAGCTTATGGAAAGGGCAATGCCCATCGCAAAGGGCCTGTTCCTTACGCCCACCCTGGACGGGCATGTGCTGGACGGCGGCTATTACGAGCTGATGGACGCGGGGAAGATCAAGGACATTCCCTATCTGCTGGGAACCACCAGGGATGATATCCTGGTCACACCGGAAATGAAGGAGAAAGGGGAATTTTCCGAACTGTACCGGGGCTGCATCGCTTTCAGCCAGAAGCTGGAGGAGCTGGGAAGAAATCCAGCCTATGTCTATTACTTTACCCGAAACCTTCCGGGAGACGATTTCGGAGCTTGGCATTCCAGCGAGCTGTGGTACATGTTCGGCACACTGGACCGCTGCTGGCGCCCGTGGGAAGACCGGGACCGGAAGCTGAGCGCCCGGATGCTGGATTACCGGACGGATTTCATGAAGACCGGCGATCCAAACGGCGCAGGGAAGCAGGTCTGGAAACCGTGTACCAGGGAGGATTCGGAAGTATTAGAGCTGTGCTGACATGAAAAAGGCAAATGAAGTGATAAAGAACTGTCTGAAAATATCCTGCGCGATCCGCACAAGTGATTTCCAGACAGTTCCCGGTCACAGAACTCAAAAAAACAGCAGGAACCGAAGATCATTTTTCGTGTCCCTGCTGTCTTTTTTTGATATCATCGTATGCGGAAAGGCTGCCGGCGGCAGGCTTTCTGTAGTCCTTGCCATTGCCGTCCATGAGATTATTTCCTCGTAGACGGTACATAATACTGTCCGCTCATTGCCGCAAGTCCCGCGCAGATCATCTCCGCGTTCTCTGCCCAATATTTCTTGAATGCGCGGATGATCGCGTTCCCGATATTTGCATTTGCCTCAAACATATAATTGATCTGTTCTGCTGTCATATTCATATACATAATCATTCTCTCCTTTTTGGTTGATGTTGTTTGTATCCTTGCTACGTGTATTATCATATCACTGTCAGAAACAAGTTTTTAGATGACTTTTTGACAAATGATTAGGTCAAAATTGACATTGTTCGTTATATATTTCCGGGACATTTTTCTGTTACAACTGCTCTTGTGTAAGTCCTGCGCTTTTCCGTGCAGATTTTAATTTTTCACCTAATGTCATTTTTGTTTTATCATTTTTTAACATCTATTATTTCCACGGTCTGGTTTTCCCAAGCCAGCCTTGCTCTGCCCAATACTTCCCGTCGAGATATTCAGGATCATTTTTATGCAGTGTCCGCTGCATCAAACGGCAGACGGAAAACTTAAGTTTTATAATCAAATTTGTGTGTGCGGGTTTTGTATAGTCTATCTGTGCGAACTTCTGAGATAGCTTTTTCACTTTCTCTGTTAGTTCTACCCGCTTTTTTTCAGATAGTTTTTCCCAAACAATATCGCTCATCAATGGTCAATTTTCCGATGTATTCTGCGTCTTTACAGGTGTTTTCGCCTTTTGTTATACAGCTTATACAGCCATTGCAGAAATTGGGACAATCTTTCGGAAGATAATATTCTGTAATATTTGCATTATCCTTAAAAGCAGTTAAAAACATTTCTTTCAGACGATAAGTTACACCGTATTTTTCTGTTCCATTTATAACTGTTATATTCATCATGAAACCTCCAAAACATCACGCAAAATTTGTGTGTGCCATGCCCTGCGGTTTTCCCTTTTATTCAAATCAACATCAAGTATCATTGATGCCGTTTCATACCGAAGAAAAGCCTGCTGCATAACCGAAATCAGGCAAAAAGTCTTTCTTTTTACAGTATGTTCATCCCAATCGAGACGGCAAGCGGCGACAAGAGGGAGATATGCAGCATAAGTTCTGTGAGTGTTGTCGTCTATCTTCGGATTTTTCATATCGGTAAGCACTGAAATTCTGGAAACCGCATAATGCTCGAACAGAAAATCAAAAGTCATGTTGCCAAGGTATTCTAATTTCTCAAAAGGTGTAAGACCCTCTGTTTCCTCTCGAATATTTTGAAATTGTTCAACAATCCTGTTTATGATACGCTCAACGCATAGTTCCATAAGTTTATCTTTGTTACCAAAATGATAATTCACAAGACCTAACCCAACACCAGCCTTTTTAGATATTGGAAATACCTGTTTAAACCCTTCGTAAAGCAAAAAATACGGTGAGTAAGGGAATACCCATACCTATTCAGCAGTCTGAATATCTCACATGCGGCGGAAATAAACCTTTACAGGATAAAAACTCAGGGCTATACTGGAATCAGGCGGAAGAATACTATATGAAAAAGGTCTTAAGGGAACGCGAGGCGCGCAGGGAATACCGCAGGGCACGGAAAAAGGCTGCGGGCCTCCACGAATTGTTTATGCTGGACATCATGAGGGAGGGGATCAAAAATGGTGATACACGCTTATTCTGAGGACTACCTGCATTCGGCGCAGCGGATCATGGGAGACATGCTTGACTATGCATCCGATTCCTACGAGCTGGATCCGGATGATTTTTTTCAGATGTTTCTTGTGTCCGACGTGGCATATCAATTCCAGACAGGCAACCCCGGCTATGTGGCAGGCAAAACGGGCTGCGAACTGGTAAAAGAAGTGATCCGCCAGAGCGGGCTGGACCTGCCGGATCTGCCGGAGGAGATGTACCTGGACAAATCCCCGGAATACTGGGCGGGGCATGCGCTGGCCTTCTATCAATGGTACACGGGAAAGACATTTCAGCGGATCTATAAAGCGGTATCTGTCCGTGATATTTTGAACATGTATCCGGCATATCACGAGATGGATCTGATGCAGTTTGTTTCCGCGATGGATGAAAAGCTTGCGGCCTGTTATAAAGAGACGAATCTGAAACGCCTCAGGCAGTATGCCGGCTTATCCCAGAGCGAGCTGGCGGAGCTGTCGAAGGTTCCCCTCAGACAGATCCAGCTCTTCGAACAGCGCCAGAGAAATATCAATCATACAAAAGCAGTTACGGTGCTGATGCTGGCCCGCGCGCTGGGCTGCGGCTGCGAAGCTCTGTTGGAAATATAATAAGGAACTGAAAGGAAACAAAAGAGATGGAAACAATCGGCATTATCGAAGACGATGAGCTGCTCGCGCAGGCGCTGGCTATCGCGCTCCGAAAGGAGGGCTACCAGACCTTGTCCGCCGTGAACTGCAGGGAGGGCAGGCATTTGCTGGAAAAAAATCCGGACCTGCTGCTGATCGACATCAACCTGCCCGACGGCGACGGGATCAGCTTCTGCCGGGACATGCGCAGATATCAGGAAATCCCGGCTATCTTCCTGACCGGGCAGGACGAAGAGGAGGACATGCTGGGGGCATTCACCGCAGGAGCAGACGACTATGTGGTGAAACCATTTCCCATGCGGGTTCTGATCAAACGGATCCAGGCTGTGTTGTTCCGGTGCGGAGAGAAAAAAGAGGCGTTTCTGTACCGGGGGCTTGCAATCGAATTTGCCCGCAAGCGGGTCACCCGAGGCGGAGAGGAGATTCCGCTGACGATGAAGGAATACCGCCTGCTGGAATATCTGGCAAGGAACAAGGGGCAGCTCCTCACCAAAAATCAGATCCTGGAGCAGGTGTGGGATGTGGACGGCACGTTCGTAGGAGAAAACACGGTCAGCATGACGGTCACCCGCCTGCGCAGGAAGATCGAGCCGGATGCCGCGAATCCGGTGTATATCAAAAATGTATTCGGACAGGGATATGTCTTCGGGGAATAAAACAGGCGGGAAAAAATGAAGAAAAAAGGACGGAAATAAAAAATGGCAGTATGGTGTATGATCACGGCGGCGCTGGTAGCTTTAAGTACCGGCGCCGTCTGGTACGGACAGGGAAAATACAGGGAGCGGGAGCTGGCGGAGATCTCTTCCATGCTGGAATGCGTTCTGGACGGCAGGGAGTTTTCGGAGCATATGCCCTGCCGGGAAACGCTTTCCTCCAAGATACAGCATCAGCTCTCCCGCCTGCAGCGCATGACGAAGGGATATCATGCGCGTCTGGAACAGGACCGGGATTCCATCAAAAACCTGATCACAGAGATCGCGCACCAGATGCGGACGCCCCTTACCAATATCGAGACCTATCTGGACTTTTTACAGGATCCGGATCTGAGCAGGACCGAACGGGAAAGCTATCTGAAAGCGGCGTCGCTTTCGGAAAAGAAGATTCATTTCCTTGCGGAGAGCTTTATCCGAATGTCCAGGCTGGAGCACCGGATCATCCGCATCCGCCCCGATGACACCGATCTGTTGCTGACCCTTGAGGAAGCGGCGGACCAGGTACGGAGAAAGGCTCAGGGGCAGGGCCTTCGAATCCGTACTGATTTTCCGGAACAGCTGCTCCACCCCCATGACGCGGACTGGCTGGGGGAGGCTGTCTTCAACCTGCTGGACAATGCAGTAAAATACTCCCTTCCGGCGGCCGACAGGGCAGCCGGGAATGCCGGGGAGAACTGTCAGGAAGCGGGAAGCCGGACCGGGGAAAGGAATGAGATCCTGCTGGGCGCCCGGCAGAATGAAATGTTCGTGCGGATCTGGGTCAGCGACCATGGGACCGGGATCGAAGAGGGGGACGAGGCAAAGGTTTTCCAGCGTTTTTACAGAGGAAGCAACGCGAAGAAAACAGAAGGCTTTGGACTGGGGCTCTATCTGGCAAGAGAGATCGTCCTTCTTCACAACGGATTTGTAAAGCTGAAACGGCAGAAGGACGGAACCTGCGTGGAGATCTATCTGGAAAGATCCCCGGCAGCTTCCTGATGAAAGATCCTCCAGAATATTTTTTGATTTGTTAGTAGTTTGTTAGATTTCCCTTTTATACTAAAAGCAGTGTAAAGAGTAATCCCAGGAAGGAACAGGAGCCAGAAACGGCTGAGTTCCTAACCGGCCGCAGATCATAGTGCATCCAGCGAAGGAAAGGGAGCCTCTTACACAGATGACTGCAGACAGGAGGGATTTCAAGCGATGGAGATTGTAAGAACAAAAGGGCTGAAAAAATATTTTGTGAACGGAGACTATGAGGTCCGGGCTTTGGACGGCGTGGACATTTCCATTGAGGAAGGGGAATTTGTGGCGCTGGTAGGCAGCTCCGGATCCGGAAAGAGCACGCTTTTAAACATGCTGGGCGGCCTGGATACGCCTACGGAAGGGGACGTACTGATCCGCGGGCAGAGCCTGAAAACGATGAAGAGGGATGAAAAGACCATCTTCCGGAGACGCAATATCGGGTTTGTATTCCAGCAGTTCAACCTGGTGCCGGTGTTAAATGTCTATGAAAACATTATTCTGCCCCTGCGTCTGGACGGCCTGACGCCGGATGAAGCATTTTTAAAGCAGATCGTGCAGACCTTGAAGATCGAGGAAAAAATGGGGCAGATGCCTTCCACCCTTTCCGGCGGCCAGCAGCAGAGGGCGGCCATCGCAAGGGCCCTGAGTGTAAAGCCCGCCATCATCCTGGCCGACGAGCCCACCGGAAACCTGGACTCCCGGGCCAGCATGGAGGTGGCAGGACTTCTGAAAACCTGCGCGGTCCATTTCAACCAGACGGTCATCCTGGTGACCCACGACGAGGAAGTGGCCCAGATGGCGGACCGGATCCTTCCCATTGAGGACGGGAAGATCGTGATGCGGGAAGGGAGGGGTTGAGATGCGGATTTTCGGAAAAAACACTCCCAACAATAACCAGAGTGCGGTCAGGCTTTTGGCAAAGGCATGCCGGCGGAGCAGCAGGGGGAGGAATCTCCTTCTGGCAGGAACGTCTGCCCTTGGAATCGTGGTATTGTGTACGGTATTCAGTATCGCGTTCGGCAAGATAGAGGCAGACTATCTGCAGTCGGCCAGAACCTCCGGCACCGTTGCGTCTACCATCCTGGAACGGGGAACCATGGAGCAGTACCATGCGATCCGGGAACTGGATTATATCGAAGATGTAGGCAGAGAAGTGGATGCGGGCACACTCCGGCAGGGGGAAGCTTTTTGGGCCTGTCTGACAGTGCTGGATGAAACGGCATGGGAGAAAATGACGGTGCCTGCGTATACCCATATCCAGGGAAGCTATCCCCGGAAGAAAGGGGAACTGATGCTCCCGGTAAGGGCGCTGGAAGCACTGCACATTACCCGGCCGGAAATCGGGATGGAGATCCCCCTGTCCGCGGAACTGGACTCTGGGGAGAAGCAGGACACGGTATTTACCCTGTGCGGGTGGTATCGGGATTATGTGGATCCGGCAGTGTATCCGCCGATCGGATATGTCAGTGAAGCGCAGCTGGAGCAATGGGAAGGAAGTCTGGAAGAGCCGGATGTCCTGCTGATCAGCCAGAAAAATACCATGGACGGTTATGAGACGGAAGCGCGGCTTTATGAGGACATTCAGGTCAGGGACCGGGTACAGCAGTTCCGGGGCGGAAACAGCCTGCTCTATTTCATCATGGATGATTTTGTGGGAGGCTTTCGGATGGCGGCCATTTGCGGGGGGCTTGTCCTGCTGGGCGTTTTTTTCCTGATCTATAATATCTTTGGAATTTCCATCCAGAAAGAAATCCGTCAGATCGGACTTCTGGATACTCTGGGCACCACGCAAAAGCAGATCTGCGCAATGTATCTTCGGCAGACCGCGGCGACGGTCCTGCAGGGAGCGGTGCTTGGTACGGCACTGTCCGCGGTGGTGGTCCTGTTCGCGGTTCCCCGGGCGCTGGGGAACCTGTACCTCTATAATTACGGAAAATCCGCGGAGCTGATGGTATTTCGGCCCGAACTGCTCGGGGCAGCCGTGCTGTTTACTGTGGCTGTCATCTTCGGGGCGGCGGCATATACCATTGTCCGGGCGGCAGGCATGACTCCGCTGGAGGCGCTTCATTTCACAGGAATGACGGAAAAAAGGAAGGGAAGCAGAAAAACAGCGGAAATAAAAAGACACAGCGGCAAAGAGCGGCAGAAACAAAAGGAGCAAAGCCAAAAGCAGCAGAAACAGAAGCAGGCGCAAAAACCAAAAAAGTATCTCCATACAGCCTTTCAGAAGCCGGTGCTCTATCTGGCATGGCAGAACGTGTTCCGGTATAAAAAACGGTTTTTCCTGACCGTACTGTCTCTGTTTCTGGGAGTTGTCACGGCGCTGGGAGCAGTCGTCCTGACAAAGGGGACGGATCAGACCTACGCCATTGAAAAGAACAGGGATTTTAAGATCGGCGGCACTATTATGGGAACCGTGGCCACAGTGGACGGCGTGGAGATCTCGAACCAGGATGATGAGTTTGAACTGATCACACCGGAGACAAAGGAGCGTCTTCTGGCCATTCAGGGGATGCACAGGGAGAGTGCGGATATTATAAGAGGGAGCTACCTTTTTATGGATCGGACGGCAGAGGCGGTAAAGCCTTTGGCGGAAGCCTACGGATACGGAACCCATGAAGAAGGGGGAGAAGCGGACATGGAAGAAGAGGAGCCGGGGCTGCCGGGTTCCTGGACATATTTCTTTGTTCAGATCGTGGATGAGGAGTATATGCAGGAGCTGGAAGACTATGTGAAGGAAAATCATCTGAAAGCAGATATCGAAAGCCTGCGGAACGGAACCGGAGCCGTCCTGCTCCATTACCATGCGCTGTCTCCTACCTTAAGTGAAGAGGCCGATGAAAAAACAGGGCTTCCCCTGACCTTCTGGCAGTTTCCGTCCAGGGAGGAACGGACGGAGGCCTGGAACACGATGGATCTGGCCGGTTTTGAAAACTGGCGCCGGGAGAACTGCGATATCGTACAGCTGGAAGCGGCCGGCTTTTTGAATATAAGGGCAAAGGGATTTCCGAAACCGCAGATGTATTTTACCAGTTCGGTCATGTGGTATGCGCTCGTCAGCGAGGAGGGCTTCCAAAGGCTTGGCACCAAAGAAAAAATGTACGGCATGGAGATGGATGTGGATGGTGCTCATGAGCCGGCGGCCAAGGCGGCGGTCCAGAAGATTATTCAGGATGAGAACCGCAGAGACCCCAGCCTGTACCTGCATGTATATTGTAAATCCGATGAACTGGCCAGCAGTCAGAGCTATATCCGGACCAACCGCATCATCCTGGGGGCGCTCAGCCTGGTATTGATCCTGATGGGTTTTCTGAATTACCTGAATGTGATCGTCACAGGCATCCTTTCCCGGCAGAGGGAGCTGGCAGTGATGGAGAGCGTGGGGATGACAGGAAGGCAGATCCAGCAGATGCTGGCGGCAGAAGGCGCGGTCTACTGCGGGATTGTGGGAGTATTGGTATTCACCGTGGGAAGCGGGCTCCTTTGCCTGCTCAAGCTGTATATGGAACACAGAATCACATACTTCAAGTTCCTTTATCCCGGAGCCGCGGCAGGGGGGATTCTGGCTCTGATCTTCCTTGCCTGCCTCAGCGTTCCCCTGATCATGTACGGCCATCTGGAAAAAAGAAGCCTGACCCGGAGGACGGCGGAGGAGTGAGCGGCAGATCATATCACTGCCGCGCTGCCGTTAACCGACCGTATGCGCGATATAAGTCAGATGGTCGCCCAGCCGTTCCAGATTGGACACCAGATTGATATACACGCTGCTGCATTCCGGCCTGCATTCCCCGGAATGCAGCCGTTCCATGTGCCGGTTCAGAAGCTTTTTCCGGAAGGCATCGATCTCCTGCTCCGTCTGGTCGATCTGCGCGAGCAGCTCTAAGTCCTTTTCCAGGATCAGCCGTTTGGTCAGCTCATACATCTGCTCGACCCGGAGCACCATGGCACCGATCTCCTCCTTGACCGTGCCGGAAAAATGAAGGTCATGCCGGATGGTCCTCTGGGTATATTTTGTAAAATTATCCGCGATCTCCGCAATCCTCATGATATCTCCCACATTGTTGTGGAGAGTCGAGATATTTTCCTCATCAGACAGCTTGCTCTGGGCGGACAGGCGGATCAGGTAATTCACGATGGCATGGTAAATGCTGCCCGCCTGGTTGATCTTTTCCTGGCTGGGTTCGATCAGGCTCTTATCTTTTTGCTCAAAGGAACGGTATGCGGTCCGGAAGGCGTCCATTGCGGTATCCGACAGCAGGACCATTTCCTTTTCCAGCTGGGAAATGGCGATGGAAGCGGAGGAAAGTATCCTTTCGTCCAGATAGGTCACCGCGGCTTCGGTCTTCTTTTCCCGGATCAAAAATTCCGATATTTTTACAAATACATTGCAGAACGGCAGAAACAGCATGGTACACGTCACATTGAAAAAGGTGTGGAACATGGCGATCTCTGTGGCTGCGGATCCGAACCAGGCGCGGAAGGTGGTATTCATAAAGTCCGGCCAGCACATCAGCAGGATGAAAAAGATGACCGAGCCGAAGGTGTTGAACATCAGGTGGATCAGCCCCGCCCGCTTCGCATTTGCCCCGGATGTAAGGGAGGACATCAGGGCGGTCACGCAGGAGCCGATATTGGTACCCAGGATAATATAGAGGACTTCATTTCCGCCGGTTCCGATCGTCAGGCCGGCAACCGACATGGCAATGATCACCGAGGTCGTTGCGGAGCTGGACTGGACCAGAGCCGTGAGGAAGATCCCGATCCCAAACAGCAGGAACGGGTTCGTCACCGCCTCAAAGATCCCCTGTATCGCGTCCCGGTTGACCTTCATCGCGTCCGACATCAGGGACAGGCCGATGAAGATCAATCCCAGGCCGGACAATATAAATCCGGTCTTCTGTAGGTTATCGCTTTTGCAGATCATGGTCATCATCATACCGATAAATACGCAGAGCTGTATATATGTAGTGACAGGAAATGCACTCAGCGCGGCGATCTGGGCCGTGACGGTGGTTCCGATGTTGGCTCCCATGATCATGGCCGAGGCCTGGTACAGGTTCATGATCCCCACGTTGACAAACCCCACGATCAGCACGGTCGTTACGCCGGAGCTCTGGATCAGGGCCGTAGAGGCGGCTCCGATCCCTACATTGACAAGCCGCCTGTCGGCCGTCTTTTCGAACAGATCCTTGATCTTTCCTGTGGCAAGCTGTTCGATATTGGCCGTGAGCAGGTGTACCCCGACCAAAAATACGCCTGTGCCGGCAAGCAGCCGGACTGCAAACATGATCAATTCTGCAAATGTCATCTTCATTTCCTCCGCATATATGTAACCAATTTGCGCAGCAAACGGAGTTACATATAGTTCTCTAACCGCCCAAACCGTACAACGGAATGGCCGGTCCCTCCTTTAGATACCTGTCATATCCAGAAAGGCTGCCGAAAGCAGTTCTCTGGACATTTTCCCGGCAAAGCGCAAAAAAGCGAGACAATGCCGTATTGATACAGCAAAGTCTCGCTATTTCATCACAGAGCCGGATTCGGAAATCGTATTGACGGCTAAGTAAACACAGGATCCTGTGCAAGCTACTCCCTTTGATGCGTATAGTATATAAGTTTTCGGCGGGGTTGTCAATCTGTCTTTTGCCATTTTTTCTCCTTTTTTGTTTTGCAGAAATATCCTTCTGTAAAATATACAGGCTAAGGAACTGCCGCGAAATAATATGTATAGATTGCGCAGGATAAATTTGCATAGGCAAGGCGGAAGAAGAAGCCGTAGTGGGCTACGGCGACTGATGACAACGACGCCTATACAAATTTAGACAAGCAAGATATACATATTATTTTGAGACAGTTCCTTAGATATAGATGAGAAAAATGATAGAATCTATAAAAACATAAGTTGCAACTTAGAAAAATGAATGATAATATAAAAAAACAAACTGCAGCTTAGAAAAATGAATTCCTGACCGTGTTAGAGGAATGTACATTGGAACGGGAGCTTGTTCCTCTGGAAAGTATCCGCGGCCACAATCCCAAGTACCTATACAAAAGGAGGAGATAAAACAATGCCGGCATTTTTAAAAGATTTATCAAAATTTTACGGAACCGGGGAGCGCAACCGGGCGGGACAGACGCTGGAGGAATTTTTAGAGGGCTACGACCCTTATAAATACCGGACTCCAAGCTGCACGGCGGATGCCGTGATCTTTTCCTGCGCAGAACCCCTGACCAGGGAGCTTCGGGGCATCCGGCTGCTGCTGGTGAAGCGGAGCAATCATCCAAGCATCGGATATTGGGCGCTGCCCGGCGGTTTTGTGGATATGGAGGAGAACCTGGAGGAATCCGCAAAACGGGAACTGCTGGAAGAGACGGGGATCAGCGGCCTGCCCATGGAGCAGATCGCATCCTACGGGAATTATGACCGGGATCCCCGGACCCGCGTGATCACTACGGCATACATGGCGCTCATGCAGGGGAAGGAGTTAAAAGCCCGGGCCGGGGATGACGCGGCAGACGCAGTGTGGTGCGAATTAGAACTGGAAAAAATAGCGGACGGCGGGGCGGCTGGCTGGGAAGCAAAGCCGGAACAGGAGACCGAGATCACGACCTACCGGCTTTCCGTGAAAAACCAGGAAAAGGGGCTGGATACCTGTGCTCTGGTGGAACGCAGGAGGCGCCCGGGGCTGATCCGGGAAGAGTCATTTACGGTCAAGGACTGCGGACTGATCGCGGTGGACCATGCGGCGATCATTGTCCAGGCGCTGACGATCCTGCAGGAGCGGTGCGGGTGATAGGATTCACAGGGAGGGGGCGGCTGATTTATCACATTGTACTGAGCGTCAGATAAATCTGCCATTCCGTATAATATGATGAGCCAGCCGCCCCTCCACTTTTTTATTATTTTGAATCATTCGGCTATCCATTCTGCTTTATTTCACATACGATATCGGCCAATTGATCTCTTACCTGCTCTATAAAAGATTCATTCAGAAAGAAAGTATGCAGTTTTCTTTTTGAATATTGAAATCCATAATTTTGTTCTGTTATTTTTGCGAGCAGGTCGGTAAAATAACGTTCCCATGTCAAAAAGTACCTGCTGTCACAATATTTCCATGTATATGTCAGCTCATCAGCTGCAAATTTTTCAAAAGCGTATGTCTTTAAAAGAAGATATTCAAATGATTCAGGAGCGATTACTGTAACATTATTTCGTATTCTGCTTAATTTCATTACAGCAGATATATAACCGCCAAAGGCAGCACCATCTACCAGAACTGCTATTTTCGGATAATCTGCCAAACACTGTACGAGACAATGTAAGACATTGCTGTTGCCATTGGCGGAATCAACGGGACATGTAAAGACTTTCTGCATCATTTCATATCCGGCGTTACTGTCTTCGGTGATCACATAGCTTGCGCTTGATTCTTCGAAACGTTCGTGATAGATCCGATACATTTGCACTACGGAGGTTTTTCCGTTTTTACGGGTCTGCAGCTCATAGATACTGCTGATCGCATATGGAAGCTGCTGGAACATCCCGCTTCGGGAAATGATTACGATATAGCAATCTGCTCCCTGAAATACGGATTGGAAATTTTTGTCGTATAGATATCGGACATCTTCATCCACGAACATGATGCAGTTATGCGCCTGTTCCAGCTCCTGATGCCAGTCCGTCCGGTTTTCCAATATTTTGATATCATAATCGCTGCTTTTACGAATATGGACTCCGGAGTCTTTTCCCAGCTCCACATAATCAGAAAGGATTCGGATCATAGAAGTTTTCCCGGTACCGCTGTTCCCCTTTATAACAGTGACTTTTCTTTCCAGGCTTAACTGGTAGATGACCCTTCTTGATTCAATTTCCAAAGAAAATCTACCTTTCATGGTCACCTCCCACATATCTGCACATTTTCAGGATCCAATCTTTTGAACTGTGGATTTCGGAGCCGTCATTGAGACATCTTGCCCGAATGACTGTATCTTCAAAATCCAGATCATATCCGCTCATGGAAGCCCGAAAGTCCTTCTTCTCCGCAATTTCAGCAATCCATTTTTCACAGTTCTTTCCGCATACGATCAGATCCACATAAAAATCGTCCAGCTCATACATGCAGATCAGCGCCTTGACTCCTCCGGAAAGCTTTTCCGGCGGAATCTGCCCCAAAACCGGACTTTGAATACAATATTTATCCAGTACCTCGGAATGGTCGATATCCAGCACCATCTCTTTGACAAAAGGATCATCCAGCCAGTCCTCATCATAAGTGTTGTTAAAATATTTATCAATACTGAGGATTGCTTCCGTATCATATCCGAAATATATATCCAGCAATGCGTTTCCCTCCATCCTGTTCTAGTATGCATGCCGCAACTACAGAATAACATAAAATGGTCCGGGTCACAATCTATGTTTTGAAAAACAGATAAAACCCGCTTCGGGAGGTTACTGTTCACCCTCTGGCAGGGGGCTCACAGTAACTAACAGTTACAGCGGAGACGTGGATCATCACGCGCAAAGCTTCTTTGTCAAGGCGTGATCCTGCGGTTACAGCTCGATATTCTGCTTCAAAACCCCCTGCCGGTACTCCGTAGGACTCACCCCCGTATATTTCTTAAAGATAGACGAAAAATACGTCGCGTCATGATACCCCACCAGGTCCGCGGCCTCATAAGCCAGGATATCCTGCCGGAGCAGGTATTCCTTCGCCTTTTCGGTCCGCACATGATTGATATATTCTGTCAGGGATTCCCCGAA